>JAISFK010000233.1 GCA_031263625.1 Clostridiales bacterium | reverse complement strand
CAGCGCGAAGCCGTCGGCCGCCTCGTCGCCGAACACGTCCCTGCCGCCGCGGATCGCGCGGACGTAGGCATACGTGCGGCCGTCGGCGCGGACGGGCTCGAACGTGCCGGTTCTGAGCGGGGCGAACGAGTTGCGCAGGGCGATGGCGTTCTTGAACCAGCCGCGCAAGTCGGCGTCTATGGCGTCCCACGGGAACGCGCCCCGGTTGAACGGATCCTCGAAGCCCGCCATGCCGGCCTCGTCGCCGTAGTAGACGCTGGGCACGCCCGGAAACGTCATCTGGATCAGCGCCATGAGCTTGAGCCGCCTGACGCCCTTTTCGCGGTGCGCTCGCGTGGGCCGGTGGATGGCCTTCTGGTCGCGCGTCATGCCCTCCGGCGGCTCGGACAGCACCGTCAGGATCCGCGCGACGTCGTGGCCGCCCACGAGGTTCATCAGCGAGTAGAACACCTCTTTCGGGTAGTTCTCGCTTATCTTCATCATCTCCGCTCCGAAGCGCCGCGCGTCCATCCTGCCCAGCATGTAGGCGGTCAGCGCGTCCCTGAACACGTAGTTCATGACGGAGTCCAGCTCGAAGCCGTACAGGTACTCCCTGTGCCTGCCGTAGCTTACCTTGTTCGATGCGTCCTCCCAGACCTCGCCTATGATGACGGCGTCCCCGTCCTCGGACTTCGCGCTCGCGCGCAGCGTCTTCAGGAACTCGTCCGGCAGCTCGTCCACGACGTCGAGCCGCCAGCCCGACGCGCCCTGGCGGAGCCAGTGCCGGATCACGCTGTCCTCGCCCGTGAGCGCGTATTCGACGAAGCTCTCCTCCGACTCCACGACGTTGGGCAAGGTGTCGATGTTCCACCAGCACTCGTATTCGTCCGGGTGGCTCTTGAAGCTGTACCAGCTGTAATATTTGGAGCTTCTCGACTGGTACGCGCCGACGCCCCTGTAGCGCCCGTATTTGTTGAAGTAGGCGCTGTCGCAGCCCGTGTGGCTGAACACGCCGTCGAGGATCACGCGGATGCCCAGGGCGCGCGCCTCGGCGCAGAGCCGCCGAAAGACGCGCTCGCTGCCCAGCAGGGGGTCTATCTTCATGTAGTTGCCGGTGTCGTAGCGGTGGTTGGAGTACGCCTCGAATATCGGATTCAGGTACAGGATGCTGACGCCCAGGTCCTTCAGGTACGGGAGCTTGGCCGCGATGCCCGCCAGGTTCCCCGCGAAGAAGTCGTTGTTCATGATCTCGCCCGTCCTCGGGTCGGGCCCGTACACGGGCTGGTCGTGCCAGTCGCTGTGCAGTATGTAGTCCGGGCGCTTCTTTTCGACGTCGCGCTGCGTCAGCGGCCTGCGGCGCCTGCTGAAAAAGCGGTCGGGGAATATCTGGTACATGACGCCGTGCCTGAACCAGCCCGGCGTCGAGAAGGAGCTGTCGTAGACCGTTATCTGGTACGACCACGGCGGCGCGTCCTCCGTCACGATGCTCGCGCCGCCCAGCATGTCGCCGTTGTTGCCGCAAAAAAGCGTCCTGCGGGGCGGCGCGCCCGATGCTGCACCCGCCTGCGCGCCCGATGCCGCGTCCGGTTGCGCGCTCGGCTGAGCGCCCGGCGTTGCGCCCGGCAACGTCTCAGATGGCGCGCCCTGCTGCGCCCCCGATATTGCGCCCGCCTGCGCCCCCGATGCCGCGCCGGATTGCGGGCCGGGTGCCCGCTGCGGCGCGGAGGGCGAGGCGCGCCCAGGCGCCGGATCCGAATCCGGCACGGATAGCGGCACAGGCGCGGAGGCAATGGCGCGCGGCGTTTCCTGCCCCGCCGCCAGAGCCTTCCGGCCCGCCGCCCGCCCATGCCCCCGCCCAGGCTGTCGGCCGCCGCCTCCGCTGCTGTTGCCGCCGCTGTCGTTGCTGCTGCCGCCTCCGCTGTCGCTATTGCCGCTGCCTCCGCTGTTGCCTCCGCTGTCGCTGCCGCAATCGACGATGAAGTAATACCAGTACAGCCCGCAGCCGAGATCGGGGACGTACTGCGCCTCGTAGACGGCGTAGCCGCCGCCCCCCGGCCCCTCTGGCCCCTCTGGCCCCTCCGGCCCTTCCGGCCCCCCTTCGGCCAGGCGGGCCTCGCCGCCGGTCGGGCGCGGGGCCTTCCTCATTTTTACAAGCACCTCGCCGTCGCCGTGCCATAGCCGCAGCGTCGCGGCCGCCGGCTTCAAGTCCGCGCTCACGGCCACCCTCAGCCTGACGGGCGTCCCCGCCGGGACCGCGCCGAACGGCGAGCGGTAGTAGCCGAGATGCGAATTGTGGTATATCAAATCGCCCATGTCTTTAAAATGCCTTTCTGCGAATCGCTCCAAAGCGGGCCGCGCCCGCAACCCAAGCCGGGACGGGAAAGCGCGGTTCCCCGTTCCTCGCGGGCGCGCCGTTCCGAGCGGCGCCGCAAAACGCGCTTTGCGGCGCCGCCGGCAACGGCGTATAATATAGAGTATAATGATATAGACATATTATATCAGCATAAGCGGAAAATTATCAATCGGGCGATCGTGCGAGATTTTTCAAATTGGAGCGCAAGTTGGGGCAAATCGGGCTAAATTGGGGCAAATCGAGGCAGATTGGGCAAATCGGGGCAGATTGGGGCAGGGCTGGAATAAATTGGAATCAAATTGGAGTTTGACATGCAAATGCTCAGAAAATTCATCGGCTACTACAGGCCGCACCTCGGCCTGTTCGCGGCGGACATGCTCTGCGCCCTGCTCGTCGCGGGCTGCGGCATGTTCTACCCGCTCATTACGCGGCAGATCATCAACCGCTACGTGCCCGGCAGGGACATCGGGATGATCGCCGCGAGCGGGGCGGCGCTGCTGGGCGTGTACGCGCTGCGCGCGGCGCTGAACTGGTTCATACAGTACTACGGCCACGTCATGGGCGTGCGCATGACGGTTGACATCCGCAAGGACGCCTTCGACCATCTGCAGCGCCTGCCGTTCGCGTATTTCGACCGCGCGAGGTCTGGGACGATCATGTCGCGGATCGTCAACGACACGTTCGAGATAGCCGAGCTCGCGCACCACGGCCCGGAGGACCTGTTCATATCGGCCGCCACGCTCGCGGGCTCGTTCGCCATACTCTCGCGGGCGAGCCTGCCGCTCACGCTGATCATCTTCTCGTGCGTGCCGTTCCTGGTCTGGTTCGCGGCGTCCCGGCGCGTCTCGCTCTCCAGGGCGTCCATGCGGTCGCGCGTCGAGATAGGCGAGGTCAACGCCGACCTCGAAAACAGCATATCGGGCGCCCGCGTGTCCAGGGCGTATGGGGCGTCCGCGCACGAGCTGGAGAAGTTCCAGGACGGCAACGAGTCCTACGCCACGGCGCGGGCCGTCCAGTACCGCGCGATGGCCTGGTTCTTCTCCGGCACGGGGCTCATCCTCGACGCGCTGGCGCTCGTGGCCCTGATATCCGGCGGGCTGTTCGCCTGCCTCGGCAAGATCGACATGGGCGACTTCGCGGCGTACCTCCTGTTCGTGGGCCTGTTCACGGAGCCCGTCAAAAAGCTCGTCAACTTCATCGAGCAGCTGCAGACGGGCATGAGCGGCTTCGTCCGCGTCCAGGAGCTGCTGGCCGAAAAGCCGGAGGACGACGCCCCCGGCGCCGCGGACGTTGACGCCGGCGGGATCAGGGGGGACATCCTGTTCGACGGCGTCACGTTCAGGTACGGCGAGGGCAGGCACGTGCTCAAGGACCTGACGCTCGAAATCAGGGCCGGCCAGACGGTCGCGCTCGTGGGGCCGTCGGGCGGCGGCAAGTCCACGCTGTGCCATCTCCTGCCCCGCTTCTACGACCTCGAGGCCGGGCGCATACTGCTGGACGGCGCGGACATCGCGAAATACACGCGCGGCTCGCTGCGCGGCTGCATAGGCATCGTGCAGCAGGACACGTTCCTGTTCGCGGGCTCCGTCCGCGACAACATCGCGTATGGCAATTTCGCCGCCACGGACGCCGAGATCGTCGCGGCCGCGAAGCTGGCCAAGATCCACGATTTTGTGGACAGCCTGCCCGACAAGTACGGCACGTTCGTCGGCGAGCGCGGCGTCACGCTCTCCGGCGGGCAGAGGCAGCGCCTGTCCATCGCGAGGATTTTCCTGAAGAACCCGCCGATCCTGATACTGGACGAGGCGACGTCCGCGCTGGACAACGCGACGGAGCTCGCCATCCAGCAGGCGCTCGACGAGCTGAGCGCCGGCAGGACCACGCTCGTCGTGGCGCACAGGCTGTCCACGGTGCTCAACGCCGACAAGATCGCCGTCGTGTCGGAGGACGGCATATCCGAGCAGGGGACGCACGGCGAGCTGATCGCGGCCGGCGGGGCGTATGCCGCGCTGTGGAACGCGCAGAGCGAGGCGCGCGGCGGGTCGGGCAGTGGGGCGGGGAGCGAGACGGGCGGCGCGTAGAGCGGGGCGTAGAGCGGAGCCGGGGCGGGGC
>JAISFK010000244.1 GCA_031263625.1 Clostridiales bacterium | reverse complement strand
TGGTAGCGAGATATGTCCAAACATGCACCCCTTTCGTCAAAAAATACCGCTATGGCGGGCTGCGCTCGCAACCCAAGTCGGAACGGGAAAGCGCGGTTTCCCCGTTCCTCACGGGCGCGATGCGCCCGCGCCGCGCTCGTCCGCGCGGCGGCTGACGCCGCTCTGCGCGGCTCCAGCCGGCCCCCGCCGCAACCAGTCGGGCCGCCCGCCCTCGGCGGCGGCGCGCATGAGGCGCGCCATGCCCTCCAGCGGGACCACCGCGTCCACGATCCCGGCCCTGACGGCGGCGCCGGGCATGCCGTACACGGCGCTCGTGGCCTCGTCCTGCGCGACGACGAGCAGGCTCCCGTCCAGCTCCTTGAGCCGCTTGGCCGCAGCCGCGCCGTCGTCGCCCATGCCGGTCATGAATACTGCGGCCAGCTCGCCCGCGCGCGCGCCGCCGAACGACGACAGCAGCGCGCCGAACGACGGGATCTGGCCGCCGACGGGCGGCGATCGCTCCAGCCGCACGGCCAGCCCGCCGCCGGGCGCCGCGCTGACTAGCATGTGGCGGCCCCCAGGGGCGACATACGCGCAGCCGCCCAGAACGGGCTCGCCGTCCTCGGCCTCCTTAACGGAGAGCGCCGACACGGCGTCCAGCCGCTCCGCGAGCGGCCCGGTGAATCCCTCCGGCATGTGCTGCACGATGAGCAGCGCCGCGCCAAAGGCGCCGCCCAAACCGCCGAGCAGCGTCTGCAGCGCCCCCGGCCCGCCCGTGGACGCGCCGATCGCGAAATAGCGTATGCCCGCCGCGCCCGGCCGCTCGGCGCCCACAGCCGGCCCCTCTGTCGGCCCTGCCGCGCCCGCAACCTGCGCTTCTGCCGGCCCCGCCGCTTCTGCGGCGCCCGCCGTCCCCTGCGCGACAACCGGCCCCTTCGCCGGCGCCCCCCGCGCAACCGCGGGCTTCGCGCCCGCCACCCGCGTCTCTGCCGACCCTGCCGCAGGCTTCGCCCCCGCATCGCCCGCAGCCGGCCCCTCTGCCGGCCCCGCCGCAGGCTTCGCGCCCGCAGCCCGCGCCGCCCCCTGCGCGGCGGCCCTGATCTTCTCTATGTACTCCGCGCACTTGCCCGACCGCGGCCCGATGCCCTGCGAGCCCGGCTTCTGTATGAAGCCGGCCGCGCCCGCCTCCATCGCGCGCGCCACGAGCCCCGCGTCGAAGCGGGCGAGTCCGCTGTGCATGAGCACGGCCACGCCCGGATGGCGCCGCCTTATTATATTCAGGCACTGCAGCCCGTCCATGACGGGCATCCTAACGTCGAGCAACACGACCTGCGGCCGCAGCTCGCCGATCTTCGCCAGCGCGTCCCTGCCGTCCGCGGCCGCGCCCACGACGTCAATCGCGCCGCTCTCCGCGAAAACGCCCGCCAGCAGCGCCCTTATGAAGGCGGAGTCGTCAACCAGCAGCACCTCGATTTTCTTGCCCGTCGCCGCCATAGCCACCCCCGGCACCCCCGGCACCCGCATGACGCCGGCGCACGGCTCCCGCCGGCCCGGCGCCCCTGCCCGCGCCAGCCGCCCCGGCGCCCCTGCCGCGGCCGCCCCCGCCGGGCCGGCCGTCAGTCCTCCATCCTCTTGCTCAGCTGCCGCCGCTCCTCGTCGAAAATGAACCTGAATATGAACTCCCTGTTCCTTCTCTCGATCTCCGAGAACAGTATGCCGACCTCGTATTTGAACATGCTCCCGGATTCCTCGTCCGGCTTGCGTATGCACCGCGCTATCTTGCCGATGACGAACACCTGCCTGCGGTCTATGCTGAGCTCGCACTCGATGAGGCTGTGAACTTTCAGCTCGGCGGACGCGTTGAAGCACATTCCGGAGCCGCTGAGGTCGGCCGTCGTGCCGTTCAGGAACGGCATGTTGAGGATCCGGCGGTCCGAGCCGTCGCCTATGAGCCTGTACCTGAACGGGATCGCGCACTTGAAGCGGTAATACTGCCTGCGCTGCGCGACGTCTATCTCGCTGAGGCGCATGATCCTCAGCAGCGCCCGCCCGTCCACATACGTCCGCTCCATGACCCGCGCGAAAAAGCGGTAAAAGTCGTTCCCCTCCCGCATGTACACGGTGATCTTCCAGCCGACGCGCACGGCGTAGATCACGCCCTCCACTATCGGCACGGCGATATACGCCTCGTAGGCGTCTATCGGCTCCTCGAACTTGCTCGCGAAATCCCTGTCTATCGCCTGCCCGATGTCGTCGTATATGTCAAGCTGCAGGTTCGTCCCAATTTTGTAGTCTGTCAAATCCATTTTATCTCCAGCCCGCCCGTCCACGCTATTTCCGACTCACGGCTTATGGCTTGCGGCTCACGGCTCAAATCCCGCCCAAAAAACCGCGGGCGGGCCGCTCTCCCTTTGGGGGCAATGCTTTTTTTGGCGTAACCAGCAACTGCGCTACGCCCTGTACTGCGCGCTGAGCAGCCTCGATATGCGCGAGAGGAAGCCGGACAGGCCCTTGCCGTCGCCCCCGTCGCCGTCGGCCCTGGGCGCGCCGCCCTCCATCATCCTGGCCGCTATGTCCCTCACGCACATGGACGCCCGGCTCCTGGGGTAGCCTATCATAAACGGCGTCTGCTGCTTCACGGAGCGCACGACGAGCGGATCGCTCAGGACGTAGCCCAGCCCGCGCAGATCCAGCTCCAGGAACCGCGCGGCCACGTGGGCCAGCTTGGACGCGATGTCCTCGGCCTCCCCTGGGGTTTCGGCCCTGTTGACGACCAAGCGGATCTCCTTCTCGCGGTCGCGCGAGGACAGCAGCTTTATGAGCGCGTACGCGTCCGTGACGGACGTCGGCTCAGGCGTCGCGACGAGAATGACCTCGTCCGCCGCGAGGCACATGCAGAGCACCGTGTCGGACAGCCCCGCGCCCGTGTCGATGATTATGGCGTCAAACTCGGCGTCGGCCTCCGACAGCCCCGCGATCAGCGCGGCCGCCTGCTCCGCGTCGAGCCTGACAAGCTCCTCGACGCCCGTGCCGCCGGATATGAACTTGACGCCCGCCGGCCCGTCGCACAGGATCTCGTCTATCGTCTTCTCGCCGCGTATCGCGTCCGCCAGCTTGAACCTCGGCATGGCGCCGAACAGCACCTCCACGTTCGACAGGCCGAAGTCCGCGTCTATGATGGCGGCCCGAAAGCCCATCTCGCCCAGCGCGATGGCCAGGTTCGCGGATATGTTCGTCTTGCCGACGCCGCCCTTGCCGCTGGTCACGGCGAACACGCGGGCCGGCCCCGCGCGCGCCCGCCGCGCGGCGGGCTGCCGGCCGTGATCGGGCTGCCCGCCGGAATCAGGCCGCCGGCCGGAGTCAAGTTGCCCGCCGGAATCAGGCTGCCGGCCGGAGCCAAGTTGCCGGCCGGGCTCTGCCAATCGGCCGGAATCGGGCAGCCGCGCGCCCTTGAGGCCCTCTATCGCCTTCCTCAGATTTTCAGCCTGATCATTCATGCGGCGCCGCTCCAGACACTGTGCCATGATCAATCCCTTTCGGCCCACGGCGCGGGGCCAGATCCCTCGCCCGGCGCCAGCTCCCGCCGGCGCCATGATCAATGCCCTTCGGCCCACGGCGCGGGGGCCGGGCTTTCAGGCTTGCTGCCGGGCTCGTCATTCGGCTCGTCATTCGGCCATGCCCCCGATCAGGTTTCTCGCTATCTTGTCAACGCTGGCCACCTCGATGTCGTCCGGCACGCTCTGCCCCACCGTGACGTATGACAGGCACTTGCCCGTCATCATGCGGGCGTTCAGCAGCATGCCGAACGCCGGCGTCTCGTCCGCTTTCGTGAAGATCAGCTTGAAGGCGTCCAAGAAGCCGTAGCTCTCGATGACCTCGCGGCTGTTGCGCATGCTGCTCGTCGAGCTGAGCACCAGAAACACCTCGTCGGCGCCGGAAAGGGCCAAAAGCTCCCTCAGCTCGTCAAACTGCGCCCTGTTGCGGTGGCTCCTGCCGGCCGTGTCTATCAGGATCAGATCCCTGTCCGCGAAGCCCTCTATCGTCTTTTTCACCTCGGCGGGCGTGTAGATGACCGACAGCGGTATGCCGAGTATCTCCGCGTATGTCTTGAGCTGCTGCACGGCGGCGATCCTGTACGTGTCGGCCGTGATCATGCCCACTTTCAGGCTGCGGTTCAGCGCGTAGTCGGCGGCGATCTTCGCGAGCGTCGTCGTCTTGCCGACGCCCGTGGGGCCGACGAATATGGCGACCGTCGGGCGGCCGTCGTCCCTCATGGCTATAGTTTCGGGCTGGCCCAGCGCCGCGTACACCTCGTTGTACAGCACGGTGGCCGCGTCGCTGCCGCTCTCGCCGCCCGCGAGCGAGTCGCCTACCTTCTCTATTATGCTCATGGAGTACTCCGGATCCACGTCGTTTTTGACGAGGTTGCCGTAGAACAGCTGCAGCACCTTGGTCAGCGGCTGCAGCCGCTCGGAGCTGCCGTCCTCCAGCACGAGCTTCGACGAGAGCGAGACGTCCTGGTACACCTTCGTCAGCAGGCCCTCCATCCTCGTCACCTTCGACTCCAGCTCGGCCAGCCTGTCCGCGCCGCTCTCCGGCTGCCTGGGCGCGGGCTGGACCTGGTTCGCGATGCTCTGCAGGTTTCTGTTCGCCGCCGCCGCGCGGTTCACGTCGCGGTACGCCTCCAGCGCCGACGGGACGCCCTTCGCGAGCGCGGCCCCCGCCGCAGGCGCGGCGAGCCCCGCCTGCGGCGCCCCGGCCCCGGCCTGCGGCTGCTGGGCAAGCCCCGCCTGCGGCTGCTGCGCGGCGAGCCCCGCCTGCCAGGCCGCGGCCGCCCCCTGCCCGCCCTGCGGATCCGGCCCCTGCCCCCCCGACGGCTGCGACAGCGGCCGCGCCCCCTGGGCCTCCTGCGGCTGCGGCATGAGCTGGGACTGCAGCTGCGACTGGAACCGCGCGAACACGTCGCCCGGCGCCGCCGCGCCCTGCGCCCCCGCCGAGCCGGACGCCGGGCCTGCCGCCGCGCCGGACGCCGCGCGCAGGGCCGTCTTCACGGCGGCGGGCGCCTGCTTCTGCCTCGCGCTCTCGTCAACGGCGGCCATGACCTCGGTAAGGGGCTTTTTGAAAAACCCGGCGAGGCCCTTCTGGCGCACCCGCTTCGTGCTGATTATGAGCGCGTCGGCGCCCAAGTCCAGCTTGACCTTCTGGATGGCCTCCTGCGCGTTCGCCCCCGTGTATTTCCTTATCTTCATGCCCGTGAACATCCCTTTTTAAGTATTGGCGCCCGGCGCCAGCCAGCCATGCGCGCCCCGCGCCGCGAGCGCCTGCCCCTTTGCCAGCCCGCCTGCCCTGCCCCCGCCGCCGGTTCCGCCCGCCAGCCCGCCGCCGCCCGTAAGCCGCCCGTCGGCCGCTAGGCGCTCACCATGCCGGCCGCCTGGATCTCCAGGCTGGGGTCCAGCTCGTTGTACGACAGGACGACGAGGCCGGGGAACACCTGCTCCGTCAGGCGCTTGAAATACAGCCTGACGACCGGCGAGGCGAGCACGACGGGCGTGCGCCCTATCTGCGCTATCTTCTGCACCTGCTTCGTGAGGCTGTTGATGATGCTGCTGGTCGTGGACGGCTCCAGCGACAGGAACGTCCCTGCCTCCGAGCGCTGTATGGAGTCCATGATCATCTGCTCGAGGCTCGGATCCAGCGTGATTATGCTGTTGTTGCCGTCCGAGATGAAGTGGCTGGATATCGCGCGCCCGAGCGCCTGCCGCGCGTATTCCGTGAGCATGTCCGTGTCGTGCGTCACGTTGCCGTAGTCCGCGAGCGTTTCGAGCACCGTCACCATGTCGCGGATGGACACGCCCTCCTTGAGCAGGTTCGCGAGCACCTTCTGGATCTCCCCTATGCCGAGCAGCTTGGGGATCAGCTCGTCCACTATGGCGGGGTTCGTCTGGCGCACGTTGTCCACGAGCGTCTGGACCTCCTGCCTGCTCAGGAGCTCGTGCGCGTACTTCTTGATGACCTCCGTCAGGTGCGTCGCTATGACGGACGGCGGATCGACGACCGTGTAGCCCAGCGTCTCCGCGCGCTCGCGCTGGTTCTCGGATATCCAGATGGCGGGCATCCCGAATGCGGGCTCCACCGTCTGCACGCCGTCGATCTCCTCCTCCACGAAGCCGGGGTTCATGGCCATGTACTGGTCGAGCATGAGCTCGCCCTGCGCCGCCTGGACGCCCTTGATCTTTATGACGTACTCGTTCGGCGCGAGCTGTATGTTGTCGCGCAGGCGGATGATCGGCACGATCATGCCCAGCTCCAGCGCCAGCTGGCGCCGTATCATGACGACCCTGTCGAGCAGGTCGCCGCCCTGCGAGGCGTCCGCGAGCGGTATCACGCCGTAGCCGAACTCAAGCTCGATCGGCTCCACCTGCAGCAGCGACACGACGTTCTCCGGCTTGCGGATCTCCTCGACCTCGCTCTCCTCGATCTCGACCTCCTCCGCGATGGAGTCCTTTTTCTTCCGCTTGGACAGCGAGTAGCCCAAAAACACGAGCAGGGCGCTCAGCAGGAGGAACGGCCCGCGCGCGAGCACGAACGAGACGACGAAGCTCAGGCCGGCCCCGACGTACATGACCTGCGGGTTGCCCAGCACTTGCGAGAACAGGTCCTGGCTCATGCTGACGTCGGACGCGCCGGAGCGCGTCACGATGAAGCTCGTCGCTATGGATATCATGAGCGCGGGCAGCTGGGACACGAGGCCGTCGCCGATGGTCAGGATGGCGTAGCGCGTGAGCGCGTCCATGATGGGCATGCCGTAGAACACGGCGCCCAGCACGATGCCGCCGACGATGTTCACGACCGTGACTATGAGGCCGAAGATCGCGTCGTTCTTCACGAACTTGCTCGCGCCGTCCATCGCGCCGTAAAAATCCGCCTCGCGCTGGATCTTCTGGCGCCTGATCTTGGCGTCCTGCTCGTTGATCAGCCCGGAGTTCAGGTCGGCGTCTAAGGCCATCTGCTTGCCGGGCATGGCGTCCAGCGTGAACCTGGCCGCGACCTCGGCGATCCTCTCGGCGCCCTTCGTTATGACGAGGAAGTTGGCGAGCGTGATGATGAGGAACACGACGAGGCCGACCACGAGGTTGCCGCCGCCGACAAACTCGCCGAAGCCCTCGACCACCCTGCCGGGGCTCTTGCCGCTCAGAATGAGCCGCGTGGACGAGACGTTGAGCGACAGCCTGTACACGGTCGTTATGACCACGAGCGTCGGGAATATGGTCAGGCCGAGCGTGTCCGCCGCGTATATCGTGTTCAGCAGGATGATGGCGGACAGCATGATGTTTATCGAGAGCATGACGTCCAGCACGCCGGCCGGCACGGAAATGATAAACAGCAGTATGACGATTATGATCAATATCGGGACGGATGCGTCCTTCAGCAGCGCCACGGCACCAGACCTCTACATCGCGTATTGTTTGTTCGGGCAAAAAAAGCCCGCTCACGCACTTTATACCCATTTTGGCGCGGCGGCAGCCAATTTTCTCGCCCTCGCCCGCGCCACGCTACGCTATCTTACACTATCTTCTTGTTGCTCAAATTATACACAAAAGCCAGCACTTCCGCAACCGCCTGGTACAGCTCGGCGGGCACCTTGCCGCCAATCTCCGTGCTGTCGTAGAGCGCCCTGGCGAGCTGCCTGTTCTCGACTATGGGGACGTTGCTGTCCTTCGCGGCCTGCCGTATGCGCAGGGCGATGTAGTCCTTGCCCTTCGCGAGCACGACGGGCGCGTCCGCCTCGGCCGGGTCGTACAGGACGGCGACCGCGAAGTGCGTGGGGTTCGTGATCACGACGTCCGCCTTGGGCACGCTGTTCATCATGCGGAGCATGGAGATCTGGCGCTGCTTCTCCTTGATCTTGGACTTGATCTTGGGGTCGCCCTCCATCTGCTTGTACTCCTCCTTGACCTCCTGCTTCGTCATCTTCATGTCCTTCTCGTAGCGCCACCACTGGTAGCCGTAGTCGAAGAGCGAGAAGATCAGCATGGCGGCGCAGACGCGGAACGCGAGGTCGAACAGCATGCCGACGCCCCTCTCCACGATCAGCGGGACCTCCGCGCCCATCAGCAGCATGAGATCGCCGAGCCGCCCGTCGATGTAGGAGTACGCGAGCGCGCCGACGATCAGCATTTTGAGCAGCGACTTGACGAGGTTGACGGCGTTTTTCGCGGAGAACATCCGCTTGAAGCCGCTGATCGGGTTGATCTTGCCCGGCTTGAACGCTATGGCGCCGACGTTGAGCGAGAACCCCACCTGGGCCGCGTTCGCCGCGAACGCCGCGACGTAGGCTATCGCGAGCACGGGGCCCGCGCAGGCCAGGAACGTCAGGAACGCGTACTCGTACAGCCTGTACAGCCCGTTCAGCGTGAAGCTGCCGTCCGCGAGCGCGAAGTCGGAGAGCGCCCGCGCCGTGAACAGCGAGATGTGCTCGTAGATCAGCCCGCCGCACATCTTCAGCGTAAAGAAGGCGACGAGCAGGATGACCGCCGTCACGAGCTCCGAGCTCTTCATGACCTGCCCCTTTTTGCGCGCGTCCTCGCGCTTCTTGGGCGTGGCCGTCTCGGTCTTCTCGCCGCCGGGACCGTCGGCCGCGAACAGCTGCAGGTTCAGCGCGAGCGGCCGCGCGCCGGGCGGGTCCGCTTCCGGCGCCGCGAAGCGCGGCCGCGCCGCTCGCTTGTCGCATGGCATCTTCATCCCGCGCCCATCTCCCTCATGAAATTGACCGTCTCAAGCTCGACATTCTTGAACAGCTCCCCCAAAATCAGCATGAACGCCGGCATCGTGACGATGATGATGACCAGCCCCACGAGTATCTTCAGCGGCATCCCGACCATGAACACGTTCATCTGCGGCATGGCCTTCGATATGATCCCCAGCGCGACGTCCGTCAGCAGCACCGTGAACACGATCGGCGCGGCCATGCGGAAGCCCAGCACGAAGATGTCGGAGAACAGCCGGAATATGCCGTCCACGACGCCCCGCCCCACGGAAAGGGCGCCCACCGGCACAAAGGCGTAGCTCTCGTATATGGCGCGGATGACGGCGTGGTGCGCGTTCGCCGTTATGAACACGAGCATGCACAGTATGAAGTAAAAATTCGACGTCACCGGGATCTGGAGGTTGCTCACGGGGTCCAGCACGCTGACCATGCTGAAGCCTATCTTCATGTCGATCAGCTGCCCGGCGAGGTATATCGCGGAGAACATCAGGTAGGGTATGAAGCCTATCGCTATGCCGACCAGCACCTCCTTGAGCGCTATGAGGGCAAACTCGAGCGGGCCGCCCCCCGTTTCGGGCATGGCGGGCGCGCCGGAGGCCGTCAGCAGCAGCGCCAGGAAAAACGCGAAGCCGACCTTGTAGTACGAGGGCAGGTTGCGCCTGCCGAAAATCGGCGACACGACAAACATGCCCGTCATCCTCACAAAGACCAGCATGAACGTTTCAACGGCGCCAACCAGCGCCTCCTGAAAGCCGACGCTCAAAGCCGCAAGCCCCTCCCCCCGCCGCCGCGCCGCCCGCGCGGCGCGTCACTTGACAATCTGGAGCACCTGATCGTACAGGCCGAGCGTGAACTCGGTTATCACCTTCCCCATCCACGTCCCGAAAATCGCGAGCGACAGCAGGATGGTTATCAGCTTGGGGATGAACGTCAGCGTCTGCTCCTGTATGGACGTCGTCGCCTGGAATATGCTGATGGCGAGCCCGACGATCAGGCTGATGCCCAGCAGCGGCATGGAGAGGTACAGAACCGTCATCATCGCGTCCCGCGTCATGCCCATTATCGCGCCCTGGTCCAAAAGCCGCGCCCCCTTTCGCCCGCAAGGCAATCCATGCGCCACGCGTAATATGCTATAACATGTGCCATAATATGCTATAATACACCATAATACGCCACAATATGCCATAAAGCAACCCGCGCGCTACAAGTTAAAGCTCTTGACTATCGTTTCCGCTACTATATTCCACCCGCCGACGGATATAAACAGCAATATCTTGAACGGCAGCGATATCATGACGGGCGGCAGCATCATCATGCCCATGGACATGAGCGTGCTGGCCACGACCATGTCGAGGATCAGGAAGGGTATGTAGATGTAGAAGCCTATCTGGAACGCCTTGGTCAGCTCGTTGATCAGGAACGCGGGGATCACGACCGTGAGCGGCAGGTCCTCCGGCCTCACGGGCGTCGGGATCTTGGCCAGGCCGACAAACAGCTCCAGCGACTTCTGGTCGCCGTCGCTGAACTGGCGCAGCATGAACGTCTTGATCGTGCCGGAGGCGTTCTCGGCTGCGGCCTCTATGCCGATCTCCTCGCGGACGTATGGCTGGAGGGCGCTGTCGTTCAGCTCGGCCAGCACGGGCGTCATCGTGAAGAACGTCAGGAACAGCGCGAGGCTGACGATCACCTGGGTGGGGGGCATCTGCTGCGTGCCCATGGCGTTGCGCACGAAGGACAGCACGATGACGGTGCGCACGAACGACGTCGTCATTATGAGTATGGAGGGCGCCAGCGCGAGCACCGTGAGGATGATGAGGATCTGGATTGTCAGCGCGACGTCGCCCGACGACTCGGCGCTCTCGACGCCGAACGAGAAGCGGAACGGCGAGAACGTCTGCGCGCCCGCGCCCGCCGCGCCCGCGAAGACGACGATGGCCGCGGCGGCGCCCGACGCGAGGCGCTTGAGCC
>JAISFK010000102.1 GCA_031263625.1 Clostridiales bacterium | reverse complement strand
CAGGCTTAGGCACAGGCGCAGGTGCGGGCGTAGACACAGGTGCAGGTGCAGGCGATGATAAAAGCGCTTTCGCAAAAGGGGGCGCAGGTGCAGGTACAAGCGCAGGTTCAGTTGCAGGCTCAGATGCAGGCTTAGGCGCAGGCACAGGTGCAGGCGATGATAAAAGCGTTTTCGCAAAAGGGGGCGCTGGCGATGGGGAGCGCGCCTTCGCGGGCGGCGAATCGACATCGGCGGGCGGGGCGCCATTGGGGGGCGGCGCCCGGAGCGAGCAGCCGCTGAACGGTGCGCAGCGGGGCGGGCGGGCGGCAGCGGCGGGCGGGCGGCAGCCGCCGAACGGTGCGCGGCGGGGTGGAAAGGCGAGGCGCGCGGCGGCTATTGCGGCGTGCGCGCTGCTGATAGCCGTCCCCGCGCTCATGCTGCTGCCGGGCTTCGCGCAGCGGCTCGCATACGAGGGCGGCAGCGACAGCGTCATGATGGCGGCGGACTATGACACATGGGCCGCATACTGCGCGGAGAACGGCATGGACGTCTTTGCGGCGCTGGGCGAGCTGCGGCGGCGCACCGGCGTGAGGGCGGCGGTCGTGAGGGTCGGCGCTGCGGCCGGCGGCGCTGAGAGCGCGGAATCAGGGGCGGTTGCGGGCACCGGGCCTGGGGTCGTTGCGGTTGCGAGCGCCGGGCCTGGGCTTGGGGCGCTTGCGGGCGCTGAGTTTGGGCCTGAGCTTGGGGTCGTCGCGGACGTAGCGGGCGCCGGGCCTGAGGCCGTTGCGGGTATAGCGGGTGCCGGGCCTGAGGCTGTCGCGGGCGTAGCGGGCGTCGCCGGCGGCATTGCCGCCGAAGCCTTGGCTGTGGCGGCCGCCGATGTTTCAGCTGGCGCCGGAACAACTGCCGGGGCTTCCGGCGCGCCCGATGCCGTCGGCACACCCGATGCCGCCGCTGCGCCGACGGGGAGCGCAACCGCGCCCGATGCGGCCACGGCCACGGCTGCGGCGCTTGCCGTCTTTGGCAGGCTCGCCGAGCTGGGCTACGACGAGTTCATACCGGCTGTCAGCGACGCGGGGGATGCGGCGCGGCTGGGGGAGGCGGGCCTGCCGTTCGGACTGTTCGCGTTTTCGCAGGGGTTTGACTATCGCGACGAATCGAACAGCAGGCCGGACAGCGCCGACGAAGACGAGGGCGCGCTGGAATATCTTGTCGGGCGCGGCGCGGCCATAGCGGCCGTCGAGGCGCAGACGCAGATAGGGCTTCAAAATCCGGAGTTTGTGTCGTATTATGTCGAGCGGCTGGACTACAGGGCGGCGAGGACGTTTTTTACGCCGCGCGTGATCATGCAGAACCCGGCGTTCACGACCGACACGTATTTTTCGCGGTGGCTCAGGGCGGTGGTGGACAGGAGCATCGAGGCGATCATCGTCGGCCCGCAGGAGCAGCCGGATCAGAGCGCGGCGCAGAACATTGAGAACACGTATGCCTGCGTGAGCCGGTTCATCACGTTCGCGGAAGCGCACGGATTCGGCGTCGTATACGCCGGGCTGCCCGCGGGCACGGCAGTTGCGCGCGAGCAGGGCGGCTATGCGAGCGCGGCGGCGGTTTTGGCCATCGCGGCGCACGCGCTGCTCGTCGCCGGCGCCACGCTGTTTGGCGGCGCCAATCCGCTTATAGGCGCCGCGCCGTTTGGCGGCGCCAGCCTGCCTGGCGGCATCAGGCCGCGTATAGGCGCAACGCCGCCGCTTGGCGGCGCCAGTCCGCCTACAGGCTCAACGCCGCCTGGCAACGCCAGTCCGCCTAGCAACGCCAATCCGCTTGGCGGCGCCAAGCGGCGCCGCGTCGCCGGCGCGTGCCTGGCCTATGCGGCCGCAGCGGCGCTGGCAGCTTTCGCGCTGGGCCGATACGTTCCGTCGCCGGAGATATACGCGTCGATCATGGCGGCTACGCTCTACCCGCTCTTTGCCGTCCTGCTCGCGACGCGCGTCCTGCTCGCGGACGGCCTGCCGCCCGCCGGCAGGATCGCCGGCGCCCTCGCCGCGTTTGCGGCGGCGGTCGGCATGGGCGGCTACATGGTCGCCTCGCTGCTGAGCGCCAAGCGGTATCTGCTGAACATCGGGCTGTTCCGGGGCGTGGTGTTTTCGCTGACGGCGCCCGTGCTGTGCTACGGGCTGTATTTCATCGCGGCCGAGCGCCGGGGGCTCGCGGGCGCCCTACGCGCCCTGCGCGCCTTGCGCCCAGGCAGGCGCGCGGTTGCCGCGGCGGCCGTGCTGGCGGCGCTGGCGCTTTTCGCGTGCGCCCTGTTCGTATATGTGGCGCGCAGCGGCAACAAGTCCGGGCTGTCCGCGTCCGGCCTGGAGATGTGGGTGCGCGACGCGCTGGAGCGGCTGATGCTCGCGCGGCCGCGCTTCAAGGAGTTTTTGATCGGGTGGCCGTGCTTTTTTGCCGCGGCGTTTTTCGCCGTCAGGCAAAAAAGCAGCCTTGGCGCCCGCTTGGCTGGGCTTGGCCTGGTGTTCGGCGCGTGCTCGATCGTGAACAGCTTCTGCCACGTGTTCACAAAGGTGGAAGTGTCGGCGTCGAGAACGCTCAACGGCATGTTGCTCGGACTTCCGGCGGGCCTTTTGGCCTATGCGGCGCTGCTGCTCGCGGAAAGCCTGTGGCGGCGGAGAAAAATTCGGCAGTGAAATGCGCGCTGCCAAATCAGAAGGGATGGCTATAGTTATGGGCATAAACGACAAGGAACGCGGAGCAAGCAATAAAAAGGCGGGCGAGCCTACGGTGCGCGGCGCAGATAAAAAGGCGGGCGAGCCTACGGCGCGCGGCGCGAACAAAGGGGCGGCGGCCCGGCCCGCCCGCGCCGCCGGGCAGGGCGCCGGGCAGGGCGTCGGGTCGGCCGGCGGGCAGGGCGGCAAGCGGCGCAAATTCCTGCTGCCCGCCGCAATCGCCGCCGTCGCGCTCATCCTCGCGATCATCATCATCCTCTCGATCGTCCTTTGGAACTCTGGCAAGGGCGCGCCTGACAGCGGCGGGGCGGAGGGCGGCATTGCCAGCGCGACGTCCGCGGCCGCGACGACAGCTTCCGAGGCGCAGCCGGAGGGCGGCGCCAGCGTTTCCGAGTCGGAAGCCATTGCCATCGAGATCCCAGAGACGGGCGCGGCTCCGCTCGCCACAACCGCAGCGCCGGAGCTGGAGCCGGACGGCGGCGCGCCGCCGGTCGCCGAGCTTGCCGGCCAGAAGATCAGCCAGCCGGACTTCCGCTACATGCTCAACTATTTCAAGAGCATGATCCTGCTCAATTCGGGGATAGAGGCGGGATCGGAGGAGGAGCGGAATTTTTGGGAGCAGGACGTGGGCAGCGGCGAGACGATGCTGGATTATGCCAAGGAAAACACGCTCGCCTCGCTCGAGGAGCTCATGATCTGCGTTTCCCTGGCGGGCGAGCGGGGCATTGGGCTGGACGAGGACGACTTGGAAAACGTCAGCACGCAGATCCAGATGCTCATGGACCGATTTGGCGGGGCCGACGAGCTCGAGCTGATCACGCAGGTCGAGTACGGCGTGTCGGTGGCCGAGCTGGCCGCGATCAACGAGCGCTTTTTGTTGCGGCAGAAAGTCTTTGACGCGGAGAAGGACGCCATGACCGTGGACGACGGCGAGGCGCTCAGCTACTACGAACTGAACAGCACCATGTACGACACCGCCACGGTGCGGCACATCCTGTTCCTCTACGAGGGCGGCGACGCCTCCGAGCCGCGCACGGACGAGCAGTCGCGCGAGCTCGCGGAGGACATGCTGGCGCGGGTGCGCGCCGGGGAGGACATGGCGGCGCTCGCCGCGGAGTATTCGGAGGACGGCGGCGTGGCGTCCAACGGCGGCGTGTACACGTTCGGGCGCGACGACAACCTCGTCCAGGAATTTATCGACTGGTCGTTCGCGGCGGAGATCGGCGACACGGGCATTGTGGAAACCAGTTACGGCTACCACGTGATGAGGCTCGACGCCAGGGATCTGGTGTCGTTCGAGGACGCAAAGCCGAGCATTGTGGACGCCATCAAGGGCCAGAGGCTGGAAAGCGTCGTCATGGGCTGGATGAGCGAGCCCAAGTATGCGGCCGTGGTGAACGAGGAAGTGCTCGCCAGCATTATCTGACGCCGGCGGCCAGCGGCAGGCGGCAGCAAGCGACGGCAACAGGCTGTAGCGGGCGGTATCGGCAGGCGGCGGCGCCAGCGGGATCAAATCCGAATAAAAAAAGGATGTCCACAGGCCATGCGGAACGTGCTGTACTTGATAAACCACGCGGGGCGGGCGGGGACGGAGAGATATGTCCTCAGCCTCGTGGAGGCCGCGCCCGCGCACGGCTGGCGCCCGCACTTTGCCTACAACGAGGGCGGCGCGCTTTCGGAGCGGATCGCCGCGCTGCGCGTGCCGTCGGAGCGGATTGAAATGCGCGGCCCGTTCGACCTGCGCGCGGCGAGGGCGCTCGGCGCGTACTGCCGCAGCGCCCGGATCGACGTCGTGCATACAAGCTTCCTGCGCGAGAACTACATCGCGCTGCTCGCGAGGAGGTTTTTCTGCCCGCGCGCCGAGGTCGTATACACGAACCATGTGATGCTCGCGAACCCGTGGCCCATCAAAGCCGCGAATCGGCTGATGACGCGCGGGAACCGCCGGATCATAGCGGTCTGTGGCGCGGCGCGGGAGCGGCTCGTCAAAAACGGAAACGACGCCAGGAAGATCGCCGTCATACACAATGCCGTGGATCCCGCGGAGTGGAGGCCCGGAGACGGCCATGCGGCAACCAGGGCCGCCGCGCGCGCCCGGCACGCGATTGCGGGCGGCGCGACCGTGTTCCTGTGCGCCTCGCGCTTTTCGCCCGAAAAGGGGCACCGCTTCCTGATCGAGGCGTTCGCGCTGCTCGCGGGCGGCGGGGGCAATGCCAACGGCGCAGACGGGGCCAGCGCGTCCAACGGGGCCGATAATGCCAATGGCGCAGGAGAGGCCGGCGTGGCTGACGAAGCAGGCACCGCAGGCGCGGCAGGCGGCGCAGGAGCGGCTGATAGGGCTGTCAGAGCCAGCGCGTCCAACGGGGCCGGCAATGCCAACGGCGCAGGCGCGGCCAGCGTGGCTAAAGCTAAGGGGGCAGGCGCGGCCGATAGGGTTGCCAGAGCCAGCGCGTCCAACGGGGCCGACAATGCCAACGGCGCAGAGGGGGCCGGCATGGCTGACGAAGTAGGCGCGGCAGACGGGGCCAGCGTAGCTAAAGCTAACGGGGCCAGCGCGGCAGGCGGCGCAGGCAGCCGCGCCTGCCTGCTGCTTGCGGGCGACGGCCCGCTGCTCGGCGAGATGAAGGCGCTCGCCGCGTCGCTGGGCCTGGGCGAAAGAGTCCGCTTCGCCGGCCACGTC
>JAISFK010000062.1 GCA_031263625.1 Clostridiales bacterium | reverse complement strand
GGACACGCTGCAGGCGATTGGCGGCGAGCCGGGCGAAGGGGAGCCAGGTGAAGGGGAGCCAGGTGAAGGGGAGCCGGGCGATTCCCCGTATGAGGGCGGCAAGTATTACGACGGCGTGTTCGAGGGTGTCGGCGCGGGGTACAATGGCGCGCTCATCACGCTGACTGTCGAGACGGAGGACGGCCTTATCAAGAATATCGCAGTCGTCAACCGTACCGGGCAGAGCACTTCGTATTGGAACACTGTCGATCCCGCCCTGTTCAACAGCATCATAGCGGAACAGTCAGTTGATGTGGACGCTGTCTCAGGCGCGACGATGAGCAGCAACGGCGTCCTGACCGCAGTCGGCCTCGCTTTGGCAAAGGCGAACGCCTTGCCGTATATAGAAACAGGGGATTATGGGGACATCGACGCAGTTTTGTGGCAGGAAAACAAGGATCAAGCCTCAATGATGAGCCCTCTGATGGCGCCTAAGGCGACGCTTGAAGTTGAGCAGGATGGCAAAGTTTACGCGTATATCAAGTTCCAGGCCACAACTATAGCGGGCGTTCCAGTCGCGGCGGACGCAGTTAAGTCCGTCACCGCTAAACTGATTGGCCATCCCGAGATCAGCGAAGCCGCCACGCTCTACAGCGAAACGGCTGACTCTCGCGTATTCAAAGTGCGTGTTTTCAATACGCTCTACCCCACGACTCTGGACATTTTCCATACGGGCATGGTGGCCGAAGGAGCGACGAATGTTCTGCGCCTCAAGCTGGAAATTAACCACCTTTTCCCGCCGGACATCACCATAGACATTCCGGGGGAAGTTGTTGAACCGGCCGATGAGGATTATGACGGGGACGGCGTTCCCAACGGAAGGGATTACTTTCCTAAGAACCCGAACAGAAGCTATGATCCGGGGATGCAGCGCATCAGGACAAGGCTGAATTCTAGCGACCCTGCTAAGACGCTTAGCGGCGTGGCCGTCCTCGCGCAGGCCAATTTGGACGGAATGAAATGGAACACGAATATAAAACTGGCCTCCGGAGATTTTGTCCTTTCGACGCCAATCGCGTATGTCGATGCCGCGCTTGCGGGATATCCTGGCGCAACCCTTGCGATTTCAGCCGCAGCCGCAGACGTTTCCACTGACATCATAGCGAAGATACCGCAAGGGCAGACCTTTGTTGGAGGATTTTCACTGTCCATCAACCGAATTTTGGGAGACGAGGTCGATTCGCTGACAAATATTGGCGGTGAGTTCCAGCTGACCGATAGGCTGATTACCGACGAACAGGCGAGCCAAATGAAGGACGGCAGCCACTATACGCTCTACTGGCATAATCCCCAGAGCGGCGAGTTGGAGCAAAAGGATTTCACGAGTTTTCAGATCGCCGACAATAAAATCGCGTTCTTCGCGACAAGGGCGGGGCAGTATGTGTTCGCCAAAGAACCATATCCCGAAACCGCGCCCGAAATAACCTTCGCGGAAACATTCGGCGGTACGCTGGCGGATTCCTTTTTATCAGTAGCGCCGACTGCGGACGGCGGGTTTGCCGCTACGGTTTCCACTTCGTCAATTGACGGAGATATGGCGCTGGATGGCGTTCCGGCAGGCGCCAAGCGCGCCCTTGTGAAATTCGACTCAAGCGTCAATGTCGAATGGGTGTCATATTTGGCCGCGAGCAGCATCGCCAAGGTAACAGTCCTGCCCGACGGCGCGGGCTACCTGGTCAGCGGCTCATTTTCAGGCACAATAGACGGCATTGCGGCCGTGGACGGCGAGGACGCCTATATCGCCAAATTCAGCGAGAGTGGCGAGCTTTTGGATTTAAAACGCTACGGCAGCACGGGCGCAGATTGCTTTTATAAGGTGGTTCCGGCATCAAGCGGCGGCTACATTGTCGCCGGATTCTTCGCGGCGAGCGACGGGGCGTTTGAGGGCTATGTCCACAAGGGCGGATGGGAAGCCGTCGTATTAAAGCTGGACGCGGATGGCAACGTGGAATGGCACAGCGAACTGGGCGGCACAGGAAACGATATCCCGCAGGACATCATTGAAACTGGCGACGGTTACTTGCTCGCCGGCTACTCAGCTTCTACTAACGGCGATTTTGAAGGTATGATCAAGCAGCAATCCGCTTTTCTCGCCATGTTTGATAAAGCGGGCGCAAAGCAGTGGATCAAAACGTATAATGGCAATGGCACATCAATTGTTCCCAATGGCAACGACAGCAATATCCTGCCTTTCGGCGGCGGCTTTGTGTTCAGCGTGAACACTAACTCCACCGACGGGATTTTCGCCGGCAAGACGATCGGGGGGTTCGAGAACCGCGACACGTTTGTAATCAAGATCGACTCGAGCGGGAACGTGCAGTGGGTGACAGGCGTTGGCAGCCTCGGTGCGGATACCCTTGGCTCCATCGCTGTAGCGCCTGACGGAGGCATCCTCGCTGTCGTGAATGCCGCCAGGACAGCCGACGCCGATTTCGGCGAAGTTTTCTATGACAGCGCCTATAAGAGCCGGACGGCTTTGATGAAATTGGATGCAAACGGCGAAATGCAATACTTGGCGCCGTTCAAGGCGACTGCGGCTGATGACAGCCTAAGCAACTTTTTCGTTACCTCAGACGGCGGTATACTTGCGGTGGGCGCAAGCGCAGGGACTGACGGCATATTTGCAGGACTGCGCCATGACTCGAGCAGCACGGACGCTGCCCTTGTTAAGTTCGGCGGCGCACTGGTTGAAACGGACAGAACGGCGCTGAACGCTTTGAACGAAGCGGCGGCGTTGCTGGATGAAGACGGGCGCGACGCGGAGGCGTGGGCGGCGTTCACGGCCGCGCAGGCGAAAGCGGGCGCGGCGGCGGCCAACGCATACGCGACGCAGAAGGGGATCGACGCGGCCTACAATGAGCTGGCGGCGGCGTTTGAACTCCTGGGCGAGCCTCTGCCGACCGACGGCGGGGACGACCCCGACCCCGAGGGCTACGTCCCCGGCATCTACAGCGGCGTCGGGCAGGGCTATGACGGAAACGGCAGCGCGGATATTCAGGTGTTCGTGCAGACCACGGAGGACGAGATCGTCAAGATATTCGCCGGGGCGCACAATCAGACGGCCATGTTCTTCAACATGGCGTTCAACGGCGCATACGGCGCGACGGGCATACCCGCCCAGGTCATCGAGAAGCAAAGCCTTGACGGCGTGGACGCCGTGAGCGGCGCGACGCTGTCCAGCAACGGCATAATGGCTGCCATCGCCTCCGCGCTCGACGACGCGCGCACGGGCGACGCGGTGGCGCCGGACGAGGCGCAGACCGTGCCAGCGGCCATCTGGAACGCCAACGCCGACCAGCCGTCCATGATGAACGGCATGCTCGTGCCGCAGGCCGAGGTCCGCAGGTACGGCAGCCTGCACGCCGCGGAGATCAAGATCGGGCCGACCACCATATACGGCCTGTCCGTGAACGGTGCCGACGCGCAGAATATCCGCGCGGCGAACGCGGCCGGCGAGTTTGTCGTGGCCCCAGTCACGGAGAGCTACGACGAGGCGTCGCAGACAAAGACGCTCGTGCTGTGGCTCAACGAGCTGAAAACCCCGCTGCCGATGAAGATATTCGTCGCGCCGATGTCCAGCGACCAGACCGTGCGGCTCAAGCTGACGTTCGGCGTCGAAAAGGACAAGCTGGAAGCGGCGATAGCGGCGGCTGCGCCCAAAATGGCGGGCGCGGCGGCGTACACGGACGACAGCTTCGCGCCGTTCGCGGCGGCGTATGAGGCCGCGCAGGCGGCGCTTGCCAGCGACGAGGCGACGCAGGGCGAGGTGGACGCGGCGGCGGCGGCGCTCACGGCAGCCGAAAGGGCGCTCGTGCTGAAGCCGCGCGACCGCGTTGCGAGCACGATGGCCGAGCTCATAGAGTACGCCACGACCGACGCGGCCAACGGGGACGTCATACGGCTGGGCGCGGATCTGCCGGCGCAGGGCGAAACGATATCCGGCAACTCCAGGCGTCTGCTCGCCGTCAGCAAGAGCATCACCGTTGACGGCCAGGGGCACGCGCTGGACGGGCAGGGCAACTTCGGCTTCTTCCAGGTCACGGGCGGCGAGCTCGTCCTGGAAAACATCGTGTTCAAGAACGCGAGGCTGCTGCCTGAGGGCACGGGCCAGGTGGGAACCGCCGTCTACGTGACAGGGGGCAACCTGGCGATCAGAAACTGCGCGATCGTTGACAATGTGGCGATCAAGGCGCAGAACGCCGGCATATACGTGCAGGGCGGCAGAAACATAGCCATGGAAAACTGCGTCCTGATCGGCAACCAGGCGAAGACCGGCGCGAGCCTGCTGCTTGCGGCGGGCGCGACCGGCATTGTCAGCAACAGCGTGATAATAGGGGCGATCCCGTCCACGGACGAGGGCACGGTCTGCCGCGACGTGAACTTCGGGCAGACGAACAGCGCGGTCGAGGCCGGCGCAAACAACATCTTCGGGACGGTTTACAGCAACTATCTGCCGGCGGCCGCGCACGAGTCGAGCTTCCTTGGCGGGCTGAAAGCGGCGTCCGAATACGCGCCAGAGCGCTGGGCGGCGCTGGAGGCGCTAATCGCCGGGCTGAAGCAGGCGGCGGTCAGCGACGCGGCGAATCTCGGCGGCGCGCTCGCGGCCTGGGGGCCGCAGATCAGGGCGGCGATCGCGGCGCTGGACCGGCAGGCTGACACGGCGGCGCTTGAGGCGGCGATCGCGGGCGCGAAGCTGCTGGAGGCTGGCGACTACACGGCGGAGTCATACGCGGCGCTGCTCGCGGCCATATCCGCAGCGGAAGACGCGCTGGCGGGCGATGGCGCCACTCAGGAGGAAATAGACGAGCTGCTCGGCGCGCTTGAAGCGGCGATCGAGGGGCTCGAGGAAGCGGAGGATCCGGGCGACGGCGGCATCGCGCAGGCCAGGTCCGAACTTTTGGCGCTGATCCAGAACACGGGCGGCGTCATATGCGCGAGCCTGTTCAGCGAGGAATCCGCGACGGCGTATGAGGCGGCGCTCAAGGCGGCCGCGGACGCGCTCGCGGACGACGAGGCGCAGGCCGAGGCCATTGAGGCCGCGCGCGTGGCGCTGCTGAAGTCCGTGCGCGAGCTGGAAGTCCGGAGCGAGTATGGCGAGTACGCCGAGCTTGCGGCGCTGTTGCTGGGCGTCGCCGAGCTCAACGGCGGCGACTACACGCCCGCCTCGTGGCGTGCGCTGTCGGATGTCGTCGAAGGGGCGTGGGGCTTCATAGAGGCCGCGATAGGCGGCGCGGGCGAGGAAACGGGAGCGGGCGAAAGCGCGGGCGAGGAAGCTGGAGCTGGCGCGGGAGAAAGTGCTGGCGCTGGCGCGGGTTCCTATGCGCCGCTGGCGGACGTGTCCCCGGCCATAGCCGCGTGGACGGTCGCGGTGCGGGAAGCCATCGCGGCGCTCGAAGCGTTGCCCGCCGGCGGCTCGCCGGGCGGCGGGACGCCTGACGCCATCAGCGGCGGCGTGTACGCGCGCGGCGGCGCCATAGAGCTGACAGAGGAAGAACTGGGCGAGGGCGGCGGCGCGGCGCAGGCCGGGTTCTACGTCGCGACGGGCGGCGCGAGCCGCGTCGGAACGATCAACATGCGCCTGAGCTACAGGCTGGCCGACGTCGAGAGCGCGGAGTTCTCACTGGCGGCGGGCCTGGCAGGCAAGGCCACGCTGAAAGTCTTAGTAGAGGACGAGGACGAGAGTGGGAATGAGGGGGAGAACGAGGGCGAAGGCGAGGGCGATATAGTGGCGCCGAAGCCGATTCTGCCCGGCTACAGGACGTACTCGCTGTACATTCTGGCGAATCCGGGCGCGACGCTGGATATTGGCGAGGGCGATACGCTGCTGGAGGCGGCGCTGGCGCTGAAGCCCATTGCCGGCGGCGAGGGCAAGGCCGTTTCGCTGCTGCTGACGCATCTGGACATCGTATACCATGACGCGGGCGGCGAGGAGATTCTGGCGGCGACGAGCATAGCCCCGTCCGTCGCGTCGCAGGCGGTGCGCGTGTTCAGCCGGTTTGACGTCAACCGCGACGGGGCGGTCACGCTCGTGGACGTGGACACAGTCCGCAGGCTGCTCGGCAACGCCGCAGACGGCGGCGAGTGGGCGACGGACACCATGCGGCGCTGCGACCTGGACGGCAGCGGCGTCATAGACATAGCGGATCTGACGGCCGCCATAGCCAAATACGAATCGACAGTCCAGTAGCGTGGCAGCGCGATAGTGTCGGC
>JAISFK010000048.1 GCA_031263625.1 Clostridiales bacterium | reverse complement strand
CAGCCGGGCGGCGGTCGGGCGGAGGTTAGGCAAACCCAGCTGGGCGGCCGGGCGGGGGCGGCAACGACGCGGCCGCGACCGCCCGTTGCGCGAGCCTCGTCGGTGTGGTAGTATGTATTTGCTGTATTTGCGAAAAAGGCAAGCTGGAGAGTTTTGGCGTTTGTTGCCTCTTTGCGGACGCTGCGGCATAATTTGCGACGAGGATGTCCACCGAATGTCAGAGAGAGCGGGGGGAAGGCGCGCGCTGCCATGAAAAAGAAGCTGCCCATGGGCATCGAAGACTTCGACAAGATAATAAGAGAAGGCTACTACTACGTTGATAAAACGCTATTCATCAAAGAGCTTTTGGACACGCTCGGCGAAGCCAATCTCTTCCTGCGCCCGCGGCGCTTCGGAAAAACGCTGGCGCTCAGCACGCTCAAATACTTCTTTGAGGACACGGGGGACGCGGCGCGCAACGAGGCCAGCCGGGCGCTGTTCGCCGGGCTGAAAATCGCGGGGGCGCCGGCGGAATACCGCGCAAGGATGACCGCCTGCCCCGTCGTCTCGCTGACGCTGAAATCCGCGAAGCAGGGGACGTATCCGGAAGCGCTCTTTGAACTGAAAAAAACCGTCGCGGAGGAGTTTCAGCGCCACAGCGGCGCATGGGGCAGGCTTCAGAACGGCGCCGCGCGCGCTGCGGCCGACAGGTTCGCCGCCGTTTCCGCGGATGCGCCCGCATGGAACACGGCGCTGCGCTTTCTGTGCAAATGCCTGCATGAGGCGACCGGCAAAAAGGCGATCCTCCTGATCGACGAGTGCGACGTGCCGCTCGAGGGCGCGTATTTCAACGGGTTCTACGACGACATCATCCCCTTCGTCCGCTCGCTGCTCGAATCCGCGCTGAAAACAAACCCCTGGCTGGACTTCGCCGTGATCACAGGCTGCCTGCGCGTGAGCCGCGAGGCCATCTTCACGGGCCTCAACAACCTGCGCGTCGTATCCGTTCTCCATGAGCGATTCGGCGAGCATTTCGGCTTCACCCAGGACGAGGTGGACGAAATGCTCCGCTTCTACGGCAGGGAGGCGCGCCGCGCGGACATGCGCGCCTGGTATAACGGCTACCGCATCGGCGGCGCGGACGTCTACAACCCGTGGAGCGTGGTCAACAGCATGGACAGCCTCGACGCCGATCCCGATGCGCTGCTGGGCGCGCACTGGGCTAATTCGAGCTCCAACAGCATTGTCCGGACGCTCGTGGAAAGCGCCGACGCCTCGGCGCGGGCCGAAATGGAGCTGCTGATTGGCGGCGAAACCATTGAAAAGCCGGTGCGCGAGGAGCTGACCTATGCCGACATGCTGAATCGCGGCGACAACCTGTGGAGCTTCCTGTACTTCACCGGCTACCTGACCGAAGCGGGCCGGCGCCGCGACGGAACCCGCCTCATGCTGTCCATGCGCATCCCGAACGAGGAGGTCAAATACATCTACGAGAACAGCATCCGGGAGTGGTTTGAAGCGCGGCTGCGCGCGAAGGACCTCGCGCCGTTCTACCGCGCGGTGCGCGAAGGGGACGCCGCCGCGGTGGAGGAGGCGCTGACGGACGCGCTCGCGGAAACGATCAGCTTTTACGATTACAAGGAGAGCTATTACCACGGCTTTCTGGCCGGGATGCTTGCGGGCATCGGCAGCCACGCGGCGCGGTCAAACCGCGAGGCCGGGCTGGGCCGCTCGGACATCGTGCTGACGCCGCCGCGCCTTCGCGACACGGTAATCATTTTGGAAATCAAGGCCGCCCCCAAGGCGCGGGTTCTGGAGCCGCTGTGCGGCGAGGCGCTCCTGCAGATCGCGGAGCGGCGGTATGACGTGGACGCCCGCGCCGAAGGATACACGCGCTTCCTGTGCTATGGCGTGGCGTTCTATAAAAAGAACGCCGCCGTCCGCTGCAAGCCGAATCAGCTTCCATGCGACGATGGCAGGCACTAGTCGCGAGGCCGGGGGAAGCAAAATCGCTGGAAAGGAACCCATGCAGATGGCGGCAGAAAAAACAGCGGAAAAAACAGCGCTCGTGATAATGGCGGCGGGCCTTGGCAACAGATACGGCGGGCTGAAGCAACTGGAGCCCGTCGGGGCGAACGGCGAGTTCATCATCGACTATTCGATCTACGACGCGCTCGCGGCGGGCTGCGGGAAGATCGTGTTTGTCATAAGGCGGGAGAACCTGGCGCAGTTCAGGGACACGGTCGGGCGGCGCGCCGAGCGCGCGGCCGACACGGCCTACGCCTTCCAGGAGCTGGGCGATCTGCCAGCCGGCATCTCCATTCCGGGCGGCCTGCCGCAGGGCAGGGCGAAGCAGTGGGGCACCGCGCACGCGGTCTACTGCGCGAGGCATGAGGCCGGGGGCCGCGACATGATCGTCGTCAACGCCGACGACTTTTACGGGCGCGGCACGTTCGCGGCGCTCGCGGGATTCCTCGCCGGCGGTCGCCTGGCCGAGGCCGATGCCAAGGCCGAAACAGGCGCCAAGGCCGAGGCCAGCGCCAAGGCCGGGGCACGCGCCGAGGCCAAGGCCGAGGAAGAGCGGTTGAGGCATGAGGAGGAAGAGCGATTGAGGCATGAGAAAGAAGAGAAGTTGAGGCATGAGGAGGCACGTCGGAAGAGTCAGGAAGAAGCTGCTGCCAGGGAACGGAAACAAAGGCCAGTGCATCGTAAGTAGTAAGTAACAAGGAAGGACATACGGGAGGGGACTTAGTTACGGGACTCGTATCAAAAGACGACCTTGACGTTCATGTTGGAGAT
>JAISFK010000040.1 GCA_031263625.1 Clostridiales bacterium | reverse complement strand
GGCCCTGCTGCTCGCGCTGTCGGTCGCGGCGTGCGGCGAAAGCGGCGGCGGCGCGGCGACCAGCCAGCCTTCCGCGACGACGGCGGCGGCCCCCGAAGCCTCAGGCGATGGAACGGGGGGGGGGGGCATCGAGGAAACATCGGCCAGCGAGGCTGAGCAGGACGCCTCCGAGGAAGCGACGGCGGCGCCGACCGAAGCGGCCGCAGCGCCTGCCGAGGACGCGCCCGCCAGCGCGGCGGCTCCCGGCGAATTTGACGGGATACCCGGCCTCAGCAAGTACGAAACGCTCGTCGAGCCCACATTCGCGCGCTCGGCGAGCCAGGACCCCAATTTCGCCCCCGGCCAGAACTACGAGAAAAACATATGGACGGACGAGTACGAGCAGATCCTCGGCATCAAGCTGAACACGCTGTGGTCCGCGGAGGGCGTTGACGCTTACAACGACAAGCTCATGCTCAGCATCGTAGCCCAGGACATACCGGACGTCTTTGTCTGCAACTCCGCGCAGTTCGCAAGCCTCACAAAGGCGGGAATGCTGGAGGATCTTACCGGCGTCGTCGAGCAGTGGGCCACGCCCATGGTCGCGGAGAACCTCCGGGCCGACGGCGGGGCGGGCCTGGACCAGGCGTCGTACCAGGGCGCCGTGTACGGCCTGCCGCAGGCCTCGGTCGGCGCCGGCGGCATGATGTTGCTGTACATCCGCGAGGACTGGCGCGTGGCGCTCGGCCTGGGCGAGCCCAAGACGACGGACGACCTCTACGCCATGGCCAAGGCGTTCGCCGACAACGACATGAGCGGCACGGGCAAGACGTGGGGGCTGGCCATCAGCAACCAGCCGTTTGAGACGTGGTTCGCCCCCAAGGGCTTCTTCAACGGCTTCGGCGCGTACCCCAAGCAGTGGCTGCTCAAGGACGGGCGCCTGGAGGAGGGCATGGTCCAGCCGGAGATGAAGGCCGCGCTGGCCGAGCTGAAAAGATACTACGACGACGGGCTGATCGACCCAGAGTTTGTCGTCAAGGGCTCGGCGGACGTCTCCGCCGACGCGATCGCGGGGAAGGTCGGCATCGCGTTCGGCGAATGGTGGTTGCAGGGCTGGCCGCTGCCCGACGGCGTGAAGCTCGGGCAGGACTGGCGCCCCTACGAGATCCCATACGCCGCCGACACGCCGCGCAAGATCGGCGCCTACGCGAGACTTGGCGGGCGCTACGTGGTCAGGAAGGGCTACGAGCACCCGGAGGCCCTCGTGAAGATGTACAACCTCTTCCAGGAGAGGGTTATGAGCCAGAAGTACGACACGAACGTCTACAAGACGGACGGGGTGTACGACTTCCAGGGCCTCGCGGCCATACAGCCCGTCATCGGCATCGATCGCAACAACTACAACGGGAAGATGGTGACTCCCGCCGTCGAGGCGAGGGATCCGAGCCTGCTTGAGCCGGGCAACGCCGACCAGCTGGACAACTACAACCGCGTCATAGGCTATCTTGACGGCCTGGCCAGCGGCAAGTACGAGGGCATAAACCCCGGCAACATCAGCGAGAGGCTGACGCCCGAGGAGATAGACGAGTACTCGCTGTTCTACACGAACTGGCGCTCCAACGCCGGCCCCGACTCGATCATCGGCCTGCTCGACGACTTCAGCGTGAACGGCAAGCTCCTGCTCGACCGCTACTACAGCGGCGACACGCCCGGCATGGTCACGTACTCCGCGCAGCTGCAGTCCAACGCCGAGGAGATGATCGTGAACATCGTCTCGGGCGCGGCCCCGATCGGCTATTTCGACGAGTTCGTGGCAAACTGGAAGGCTTCCGGCGGCGACGAGATCACGGCGGAGGTCAACGAGTGGTATTCCGCGCAGTAGGCCAGAGCAGGCGCGGCTCCGCGCGGATTGGGGCAGGGTAGCCGGGCGCAGGGATGCTGGGGCAGGGCAGCAGGCGAGGCGTGCGCCTGGCCCCGCCCCAGTGGCCGCCGCCCTGCCCATGGGTTCGTGAGTTCGGGCCGCAGGGCTCTGCGCGCTCGCCGGCCCGCAGGCGCAGGCTGGCAGACATAAAAAGCTGAAAGCTGAAGGGGGCGCTTTTTTTGGATATTCCACTGGCAGACAAGGCCGGCGGCCGCAAGCGGCGCGTCCGGTGGGCGCTGTACGTCATGCTCGTCCCGGGCGCGGCCGTCACGCTCGTGTATTCGTATGGCCCGCTGCTGGGGCTCGTCATCGCCTTCCAGAAGTTCGACTTCACGAAGGGGCTGTTCGGCTCGGAGTGGATCGGCCTTGGCAATTTCCGGTACATTTTCGGGCTGAACGACTTCAACAGGGCCCTTGGAAACACGCTGTTCATAGCCGTTTTCAAGCTCGCCCTCGGCCTGGCGTTCCCGATACTCATATCGCTCCTGCTCAACGAAATCCGCGCCACCGGGTTCAAGCGGGCGATACAGACGCTGATCTACCTGCCGTTCTTCATCTCGTGGGTCATACTGGCGGGCATAATGCGCGACATCCTTTCGCCGTCCGCGGGCATCCTGAATGGGATTCTGGGCTTCCTCGGCGTCGAGCCGGTGTTCTTTCTGGGCGACGCGGCCCTGTTCCCGTGGGTCATGATCGCGCTCGACGTGTGGAAGGGCTTCGGCTTCGGCACGATCCTGTACCTGGCGGCGCTGACGGGCATCGACCCCAACCTGTACGAGGCGGCGGGCATCGACGGCGCCGGCCGGCTGAGGCGCATGCTGCACATCACGCTGCCGGGGCTCGCGCCGATAATCGTGCTGAACGGCACGCTGAGCCTCGGTAACGTCCTCAACGCGGGCTTCGACCAGATAGCGAACCTGTACTCGTCCGTCGTGTACAGGACGGGCGACATTCTGGACACGCTCGTTTACCGCGTCGGGATCCAGAGCGTGCGCGACAGCATACCGCGCTACGAGATAGCCACGACGATCGGGCTGTTCAAGTCGGCCGTCTCGTGCGCCCTCATCTCGGCGTCGTACTACCTCGCGCACAAGTTCGCCGACTACAAGATTTTTTGAGGAATTTTTGAGGAATTTTTTGAGGATTTTTGAAAGGGGCCAAAGAGCGTATGCGCCTGTCGAAATTGCGCGCCTGGAGCGCTTTTGATGTTGTCAACGCCATATTTCTGGCCGCGCTGGCGGCGACGTGCGTGCTCCCGTTCGTCAACGTCATAGCGGTTTCGCTGAGCGACTCCGCGGCCGCGACCGCCAACCTCGTCGGGTTCTGGCCGGTCAGCTTCTCGCTGGACTCGTATGCCTTCGCGTTCCAGAAGGCCCGCTTCCTCGCGTCCATATGGAACTCGGCCGCCCGCGTTGTCCTCGGCGTGGCCGTGAACATCGCGCTGACGATCGTCACGGCGTACCCGCTGTCGAAGACGGGCAAGGAGTTTCGGGGGCGCACGGCCTTCGCGTGGTTCTTCGTCATAACGATGCTCATAGGCGGCGGCATGATACCGACATACCTGATAGTCATGTGGTCGGGCCTGCGGAACACGATCTGGTCGATGATAATACCCGGCGCGGTGCCCGTGTTCAATGTCGTCATCCTGCTGAACTTTTTCCGGCAGCTGCCAAAAGAGCTGGAGGAGTCCGCGATCTTGGACGGCGCGGGCGACTGGCGCGTCCTCCTGCAGATATACCTGCCGCTGTCCATGGCCTGCATAGCGACGCTCATCGTGTTCCAGACCGTGGCGCACTGGAACGAGTGGTTTTCCGGCATGATCTACCTGGACAGCATCGAGAAGTACCCGCTCGCCACGTACCTGCACAACGTCCTGCAGCGGCCCAGCTTCGACAACATGGAGCTGCAGGAGATCCAGCGCGTCATGAAGATATCGAACAGGACGCTCTCCAGCGCGCAGATACTCATCGGCGCGCTGCCGGTCATACTCGTCTACCCGTTCCTGCAGCGCTTCTTCGTGAAGGGCATGACGCTGGGCAGCCTGAAGGGCTGAGAATATAAGGGCTGAAAACATAAGGGCCGAAGAACACGGGGACTGAAACAATAATATGGAGGTGCGGCATGAAAGGCATGAAGGGGAAAAGGAAGTTTTTTTCAATCGTTCTGAGCCTGGCCATGTGCGTCGGCATGGCGGCGCCGGGGCTCGCGGCGGCGCCGCCCGAGCCGGGCGAGCCGGGCGCCGGGGACGCGATGGCGGCCGGCGTGCACGCCCGCAGCCTCAACGAGACGGTCTATTACGAGAGCGTTTCGGAGGGCGGCGTCGCGGAGGCCGTCTTCGCGATAAGGGGCGAGGGCCTGCACGACGTGGGCACGGCGTACATGCAGCTGAGCGCGCGAGCGGGCGACGTCGATCCCGGCGCGCCCGCCGGCGAGGCCCCCGTCAGCTTTGCGGTCCCGGACAGCTTCGCCGGCAGGGTTTACGTTGACGTGAACCTCGCGGGGGCCGTCCCGGAGATCATGCCGGGCTACCTGACGTATTCCGTGCTGCTCCGCGCCGCGAGCGGCACGACGTTCAGCGCGGAGGACGGGGAGGACATACTGGAGGTGCGCGTCAAGTCCGGCGGCGCGGCCGGCCCGGCAAAAAAAGACGTCGAGCTTCTGCTGGACTTTCTGGAGATCTCCTATTGGGACGATGGCAAGCCGCGCCTCGCGGACGCCGCGATCAGCCCGTCCTCGGCGCTTGCGTCCGTGAGCCTGTTCAGCCGCTTCGACATTGACATGAACGGCGCCGTGGAGCTGCCGGACGTGGACTATGTAAGGTACTATCTGGGCAGCGAGGTGTCGGATGGCGACAGGGAGGCGATGGCGGTCGTCGCGCGGTGCGATCTGGATCCTGACGGCATCATCGGCATCGCCGACCTGACGCTCGTGCTGGCGAAGTATCTGGCGCGGGGGGAACCGGGCGGGCCGGTCGATCCGGATCCGGATCCGGAGCCCGATCCCGACGGGGCGTTCATCAGGCTGGTGCCGGCGATGATCTACGACCCGCAGAACAACGGCGTCGCGCAGCAGAGCAGGCTGTTCGACGAATACGACGCCGTCGCGGCAAACCCGCCGCACTCGGCGAGCGCGTACATGCCGCCGGTCGATTCCGGCGCGGCGTCGAACGCGAACGTGTGGCGGACGCCCGGCTCGGCGTGGACGGAGGCCAACACGCAGTTCACGGTGAATTTCGGCGCGGACGTGCGCATGCTCGACATATGGGTCTACGACGGCCCGTCCTACGCCCCAGCGACGCTGATCCACCCGGACACGGTCGATAAGCCATACGAGGTCATCGGGGGCGCGATCGAGATCTACAGCGGCGACGTGAAAATCGGCGCCGTCGCCATTGAGAACGCCGGCGCGTGGAAGCGCCTGAATCTCTCGGAAGCCTTCGGGGACGGCGGCTTCACGGCGGGGGCGCTCACATTCAAAAAAGCGCAGGACACGGCCGCCAACCGCTACGCCTGGGGAGAGGAGGGCGGCTGGCAGAGCGATCCGGGGCAGTACGTGTGCGACGTGTGCGTGCCGGAGATCGCGGTCTACGGCGTCGCGCTCGGGGAGCTGACGAGCGGCGACGGCGAGGACGAGTGGGTGCTGACGCCGTATCCAGCGGATCCCGTCTACTACGACTACACGTTCGGCGAGTTCTTCGGCACGAACGCGCACTTCACGGAGCCGGCCGGGAACCTGGACGTCGTGGGGCTCGTGCGCGAATACCACAACTGGAGCTGGACCGAATGGTCCGCCAACGACCACGCGGACGGGAACGGCCAGAAGAACGACTCGGCCATGTCGCTGAACCCGACGGTCGCGTTCATGAACACGTGGGGCGCGTTCGACGCGTACTACGAGGCGCTGGCGAACGCGGGCATCGAGGCGGCCATCTGCATACAGGGCGGCGTCATAGGCGCGCCGCAGTCCCGCCCGAACTTCCAGGGCGATTTGGACTCGCTGAACCCGGCCTCCTACAGGGCGCACGCCGAGAGCATGTTCCAGCACGCGGCGCGCTACGGCGGCACGGCCGTGGACGAGGCGCTGCTGAAAGTCGCTGCGGGCACGGAGAAGCGCACGGGGCTTGGCCTGGTCAGATATTTCGAGAACTGGAACGAGCCGAACCTGGGGCCGTGGAACGGCGGGCAGTTCGCGGCCATGACGAGCGCGGACTACGACGGGCACATGGGCACGATGGGCCCCGGCGTGGGCGTGAAACAGGCCGATCCGGGCGCCAGCCTCGTGCTCGGCGGGCTAGCGGGCATCATATACGACGAGGGCGCGGGCTACGACCCCGCCGGGAAGGGCTTCACGGCGCGCCAGTTCGTGTACGACTTTATGAAATGGTGCGACGCGAACCGGACGGAGGAGCAGTGGAAGGCGGCGCACGGCGGCTCGCTCGAGGGCTACGTCCGCTACCCGTTCGACGTTTTCAACGGCCACTACTACTCTCCGGACGGATACGCGCAGTCGGGGCTGTCGCCAGAGGCCGACCGCGTGTTCGAGAGGATGGGCGATTTTGTGGGTTTTAGGGACGCATATTTCCCGGACAAGGAAATATGGCTCACGGAGTACGGCTACGATTCGGAGCAGGGCAGCTCGCAGAGCGCGACGGCCAACGACACGACGAACGCCGGGCTGACCGGGCAGGAGGCGCAGGGGCGCTGGCTCGTGCGCGAGGCCCTGATTCTGGCCGCCGCGGGGCTGGATCGCGTCACGCAGTTCGAGATGGACGACTTTGGCAACGGCGGCATGGACCACAGCCCGATGGACAGGTTCGAGTCGTGCGGCATGATCAACACGACGGGCGACGGCTCGCCAAAGCCGTCGTGGTACTACATGGGCACGGCGAACTTCCTGCTCGGCACGGCGAAGCTTGACAGGGAGACGCGCGGCATAGTCGAGAAGGGCGGGGAAGACGGGCTGACCGGCCCATGGGTGCTGGATTTTGAGGAAACCCAGGACAACGGCACCACGGACATATTCGCGCTGTGGTTGCCCACGTCCCTCGGCGACCAGGGCGGCGCCAACGCCGTCAGCTACGAGCTCGCCCTCCCGGAGGGCACGGAGCGCGCGTACCTCGTCGAGATGCGCGACAAGGTCAAGTGGGGCGCCGTGAGCGAGCTGGGCATCATCGGCGGCAAGGTTTCCGTCGATGTGACCGAAAAGCCCGTGTTCGTGCTCGCCAACACGGATGAGTACTACAAGCCGACTGTGGCGGCGATCGATTCGAGGGGCTTTGCGGTGAACAAGCTGACCGCGAGCAACGGGGATCCCGCCAAGCTGTTCGACGAGCGCGCCGCGTCCGCGTCCGCCAGGCCGGCCATAAGCGGCAGCGCGACGCCCGGCGCGTGGGATCCGGGTGCTTTGAACCGCTACGCGATCATAGATTTGGGGGCGAAGTACGCGCTCAAGGACGTGATGGTTTACGACCAGAACGGCTCGCTGAAAGCGGGCAAGGTGTTCGCCGTGCACGCCTACACGGGGGCCGAGGCCGACCTGCCGGCCTTCAGCTACGGCGGCGAGTCAAGCGCCGACGTGATCGCCATGCTGGCCGGGGACGGCTGGGAAAGGGTGGCGGCGTGCGATTTTGGGGCGTATGGGACGTGGTTTGACGGCAAGGTTGACGTCGAGACGCGCTACCTGGTCGTGGGCTTTGAAGACGGCCCGAACACGCTGCCGCCCGACCAGTGGGAGACCGAGTGGATCGCCGTGCCGGAGATGATGCTGTGGGGCTATCTGGCAAAGGGCGAGACGGCGCCGCCGCCGTTCGTGCGGACTTTTGAGCCCAAGCCCGACTACGGCGCGCACGAGTACCTGTTCGACAACGACTTTGACGGCGCGTCCGGCGGCGGGAGCGGCGGCGAGAGCGGCAACGAGCCCGGCGGCGCGTACTCGGCCTACTCGACTTACGGCGCGGCGGTTTCCGAGGTCGCGGGCACGAACGCCGACGGCACCGAGGGCAAGATCCTGAAATTCCAGGCGACGACGGCTTCGCCGGAATTTACGATCCCCGCCGAGGCGCTCGCGTCCATGCGGGCCGGGACATGGTACTTCATTGACTTCAAGATCAGGGCGGAGGACGGCTATTCCGCGCCAAAGCTGACGCTTCTTGACTCATGGTCGCCGATTTACTCGAACAGCGGGGGCGGGAACCTGTTCAAGCCGCAGTGGAGCGGCGACAGCGGCAGGCGGGCCCTTGCGCCGGACGAATGGCACCAGCTCAAAGCGCGCGTCATGCTCGGCGGCGGTGGCGTCATTTCATACGAGGTGTTCTACGACGGGGTTTCAATCGGGGCGGCGACCACGACCATGACGCAGGCGCTGCCGCTCGCGGGCATAAGGTTCCAGATGGTCGCCGATCCGAACACGAACAGGAGCGTGTACTATCTGGACGATTTTTGGGTGTACGCGAAAAAGGCGCTGCCAAAGATAGACGCGTCGGGCTTCGCGTTCAAGCCCATCCAGAGCACCAACGCGGGCTGGATGGGGCCGGTGGAGCGCGCGTTCAACGAGCAGCTGGAGCCGGACGGCGCCGCCGTGGCCACGGCGGGGACGCCGCAGGGCGCGGATCCCGGAAACGACAACCCGGTTCCCGGCCCTCTGGCCGTGAGCGCCTATGACTACTGGGGGCTGGGAGTGGACAGGTTCTATCTCGTCGATATGGGCGCGGAGTACGAGATCACGGATCTGTACATCATGACCAAGAACAACATGCAGACCGACGTGCCGTTCTACGTCTGGCACGGGCCGGGCGGCTCGCTGCCTTGGTCCGCCAGCGACACCATAGGCGACGCCGCCATTCGGGCGGAGCTGGACGCCAGCTGGACGGTGGATTACGCGGTCGTGCCCTCGGTCGCGAACGGCTTCCCGAACAACGGCTGGGGCCCCGCCGTGCACTTGGGGCAGCCGGCGGTCGCGCGCTACCTGATTCTCGGATGCACGAACTACATAGAGGGCGGCACGGGAACGACCACGTTCGGGCTGCAGGAGCTGGTGCTGTACGGGACGCCCACGGGCGAGTGAGCGGGCGGGCCTGCGGACGCGCGGGCCGGCGGGCGTGCGATTTAGCTGGCGGGCCGCCGGCGCATGGGCCGACACAGATTTCCGGCACAGATTTCCGCATGCGCGGCGCAAAAAATGCTTGACGCTTCGCCCTGCGCCGTCGTACAATATAAGAAAGCGTTGCCGCTTGTGGTGAGCGGCCTGCTCCGTAAAAGCGAAGCAAGAGTTGCCGCTTGTGGTGAGCGGCCTGCTCCGTTAATTCATTGAAGCAAGAAACCGCCAATCATCAAGATTTGGCGGTTTCTGCTTTATTTCGGCTTCTTGCTTTTCAGCAGGAAGTAGATTTGAACGACAATTAGCGCAATTTCCAGCGCCAGCTTCAAAATTTCAAGCTTGTTAGCCATCGCATCACCCCCTCTCAGCATGTGACTTGGCTGATAATAGGGGAGCAGTCCGCCAAACGGCAACTCTTAATAGACATTATGCCTTAATTTTCTATTTTTGTCAATTATATGGAAATACTTCGCCAGCGCCGCCGTCAACGGCGTTGCAGTTCAGAGCTGCGCCGGCCAGTATACAGATGCGGCCGATTTGGTTCCCCGTCATTCCGCGCTTGTCCCGGAATCCAGCCTTTGATTTTTGGATTCTGGGACGAGCCCTCAAATGACGTTCTTTTATACTGAATTTCCAATCGAACACGAGTATAGATTTCAGCGGCCTCTAAGCGCTTTTGCCGTCGCCCGCGATTGGCCGAGCCAGGGCGCGAACTGCAACGCCTAGCGCACTGTCGATTCGTATTTTGCCAGAACTAGCGTCAGATCCGCTATGTCTATGACGCCGCTGCCGTCCAGGTCGCAGCGCCCCAAAAGCTCTGTCGCCCACTCCCCGCCGATCTTGCCGCTGCCCAGCAGGTCGCGGACGATCTCCACGTCCGCGAGCGTCACCGCGCCGCTGCGGTCCACGTCAAAGCGGCTGTACACGCGCACCGCCTGCGACGCGGCGGCCGGGTCTATGCCCGC
>JAISFK010000039.1 GCA_031263625.1 Clostridiales bacterium | reverse complement strand
GCCCCGCCGTCAGAACTTGAGCTGCTCCGGCCGCTTGTAGTCCCCGTCCTTCAGGTAGTAGCCGACGGCGGGGATGTTTTTCGTCCTGTAGTAGTCGAGGTCGCGTATGCCGGACTCCTCAATGCCGCACACCTCCCTGACGTAGCTGCCCTTCTTCTCCTTCATCACCTGGACGCCCTGCGAGTCGCGGCTCGTCTTGGGGTTGATCGCGGACGTGTCGAATATGAGCGCCTTGTCCAGATTGCTGTACGCGACAAGCTCGGCGTCGCCCGCCATGTGCCTGGCGAACACGAGCGGCGACAGCGTGGAGTAGGCGTTCGACAGGCGCCGGCGGTTCGTCTTCGTCGCGTAGCCGCTCATGCTGATCTTCGCGAACTTGCCGTTGCGGAAGCCAAAGAGCATGCAGCCGTCGTAGTCGTCCGTCGCCGTGATGTACACGATCCGCTCGCCGTCGCCCAGCTTCAGCAGGTTGGGGAGGTATTCGCCCATGGACGACGCCTTGGCCTCCGGCAGCTCGTGAACCTTCATCTTGCACACCTCGCCCCTGTCCGTGAACAGCAGCAGGTCCGCCTTGTTGTGGGTTTCAATCTCCTGGGCGAAAAAGTCGCCCTCTTTCAGCTTGTGCTCGCCGGACGAGCGCAGCGACGTCAGCGCGATCTTTTTGATGTAGTTCTGGTCGGTCAGGAATATCTTGAGGTTGTAGTCGTCTATCAGATGGTCGTCCGTTATCTCGTCCACGTCGTCCTCGCGGACGATCTCCGTCAGGCGGTCGCGGCCGTAGTCCTTGGCGACGCGCTCGAGCTGCTTCTTGATGAGCGCGTTCAGCCGCTTTTCGCTCGCGAGCGTCTGCTCGATGCGCTCCACGTCCCCTTTGAGCGCGTCGATCTCGCCGGCCCGGCTGAGGATGAACTCCTTGTTCAGGTTCCTCAGCCGTATCTCGCAGATGAAGTCGGCCTGCGGCCTGTCGATGCCGAAGCCCTCCATGAGGTTCGGCACCACGTCCCTGTCGCTCTCCGTCCCGCGTATGATCCGGATCGCCTTGTCGATGTCCACGAGGATCTTGTACAGGCCCTCCAAAAGGTGCTGCCTCGCGCGCTTGACGGCCATCTCGTGCGCCAGCTGGCGCCGCAGGCACGCGCCCCGGAAGGCGAGCCACTCCTTCAGGATCTCGCGCACGCCCATGACGCGCGGGCGGCCGTTCACGAGTATGTTGAAGTTGCAGCCGAAGCTGTCCTGGAGCGGCGTCAGCCTGAACAGCCTGCGCATGAGGTCGTCCGGGTCGGCGCTCTTCTTGATGTCGATGGCGATTTTGAGCCCGTTGAGGTCGGTTTCGTCGCGGACGTCGCTGACGTCCTTTATCCTGCCCTTCTTCACGAGGTCGATGACCGACTCGATGATGGCCTCGACCGTCGTCGTGTACGGGATCTCGAACACCTCTATGCAGCTGTTGCGCTTGTCGAAGCGGTATCTCCCGCGCAGCCTGAACGTGCCGCGCCCCGTTTCGTATATGCCAGCCATGGCCTTCTCGCTGTATATGAGCTGCCCGCCGGACGGCAGGTCCGGCGCGGGCATGAGGGCCATCAGGTCGGCGCCCGCGTCGTCGATGTACGCGATGGCGGCGCGGCAGACCTCGCGCAGGTTGAAGCTCGCGATGTTGCTCGCCATGCCGACCGCGATGCCCTGGTTCATGTTCACGAGCACGCTGGGGTACGTGACGGGCAGGAGCAGCGGCTCCTTGAGCCTGCCGTCGTAGTTGTCGATGAAGTCCACCGTGTCCTCGTCGATGCCGGCGAACATCTCCGCCGCGATCTTTTCGAGCTTGACCTCCGTGTAGCGCGCGGCGGCGAACTGCATGTCCTTTGAATACTGCTTGCCGAAGTTCCCCTTGGAATCGACATACGGGTGCAACAAAGCGCCGTTGCCGCGCGTCAGCCGCACCATCGTTTCGTAGATGGCCAGGTCGCCGTGCGGGTTGAGCTTCATCGTCTGGCCGACCACGTTGGCCGACTTCGTGCGCGCGGAGCCCAGCAGGCCCATCGTGTACATCGTGTATAGCAGCTTCCTGTGGGACGGCTTCAGGCCGTCTATCTCGGGTATCGCGCGCGACACGATGACGCTCATCGCGTAAGGCATGTAGTTTTTTTCCAGCGTGTCCACGATGTGCTGTTCCGTGTGGCGTTCCGCGCCCTGTCCCTGCCCTGCGCCCTGCCCCTGCACGGCGCCTTGACCTGCGCCTTGAGCTGCTCCTTTCTCTTGCCCAGCGCCTTTTCCTGCGCGCGATCCCTTGTTCTGTCCTGTGTTTTTTGGCAAGCGCCCCTCCATTTCAGTTTATCGCCATGCGGCCCAGCCGGCGGGCGAGCGCGCGGCCGCAGCCGCATTGCCGCTCACGCGAGCTCCGACTGGTCACGCGAGCTCCGACTGGTCTATGTACATGGAGCCGTTCTTCTCGATAAAGTCCTTCCGGCCCTGCAAATTGTCGCCCAGCAGCATGTCGAAATACTGCTCCGTCATGCGCATGTCCGACGGCACGATCTTTATGAGCCGCCGCGTTTCCGGGTTCATCGTCGTCTCCCACATCATTTCCGGCTCGTTCTCGCCAAGCCCCTTGGAGCGCTGTATCGTGTACTTGCCGCCGAGCCCGGACAGGATCTTGGCCTTCTCCCTGTCGTCATACGCGAAGATCGTCCTGTTTTTCGCCGTTATCTCGTACAGCGGCGACTCCGCGATGAACACCTTGCCGGCGCCGATCAGCGTGGGCGTGAGCCTGTACAGCATCGTCAGCACCTGCGTGCGTATATGGAAGCCGTCCACGTCGGCGTCCGTGCATATGATGATCTTGTCCCAGCGCAGGTTTGCGAGGTCAAAGCTCACCAGATCCTTGGCGTGCCTGGCTTTTATCTCGACGCCGCAGCCCAGCACGCGCAACAGGTCCGTTATGACGTCGTTCTTGAATATGCTGTCGATGTCCGCCTTCAGGCAGTTCAGGATCTTCCCGCGCAGGGGCATGATCGCCTGGAACTCCGCGTCCCTGCCGAGCTTGCACGAGCCGAGCGCCGAGTCGCCCTCGACGATGTATATCTCGCGCCTGTCCACGTCCTTCGAGCGGCAGTCCACGAACTTCTTGACCCTGTTCGCCATGTCGAGGCCGCCGCTGAGCTTTTTGCGGATGTTGATCCGCGCCTTTTCCGCCGTTTCGCGGCTGCGCTTGTTCAGCAGCACCTGGTCCAGAATCCTGTCGCTGTCGGCCTTGTTCTCGATCAGATAGACCTCCAGCTGGTGCTTCAGGTAGTCCGTCATGGCCTCCTGGATGAACTTGTTCGTTATGGCCTTTTTCGTCTGGTTCTCGTAGCTCGTTTCGGTCGAGAACGAGTTGATCACGAGCGCGAGGCTGTCCTGTATGTCGGAAAAGGCGATCTTGGCCTCGTCCTTCGTGTATTTGCCGCGCTGGCGCAGGCACTTGTCGAGCTCGAACGAAAAAGCCGCCCTCACGGCCTTGTCGGGCGAGCCGCCGTGCTCCAAAAAGCTCGAGTTGTGGTAGTATTCGAGCAGGCTGCCGTCGTTGCAGAAGCAGAAAGCGATCTGCATGCGAAGCCGGTACTCCGGCTTGTCCTCGCGGTCGCGGCCCCGCGCGGACGTTTCAAAATACTGGACGGGCGTGAGCGCCCCGCCGCTCATTTCGCCGAGGTAGCCCGCTATCCCGTCGGGGTAGCAGTAGGAGAAAGCCTCGCCCGACTCCTCGTCGAACAGCCTGAACGTCAGCCCGGCGTTCACGACAGCCTGCTTTTTCAGCGTGTTCTGGTAAAACTCGAGCGGCACGCCGATGTCCGTGAACACCTCGATGTCGGGGCGCCAGTGCTGGATAGTGCCGACCGGCGCGCCTGTGGGCGCGCCAGCTGTTGCGGTTGCTGTCACGCCGGACGGCGCGCCTGCGGGCGAGCCGCCGGGGCCGCTGGGGCCGCTGGGGACGGCGGGCGTTGCGGCTTGCGAGCCGTCGCCTGCTGCGCCTGTGCTCGCTGGCGTCTGGCCGCCTGCGGCGGCCGTTTGCGCGTTGCCGGCTCCGGCGGGCGCCCGGCCCGCGAGCGCCGCCATCTCGTCCCGCCCCGCGAGCGCCATGTCCTGGCTGCTGATCTTCCGCTTTTTCAGCTCGCCGGCCACGTCGCCCTTTTCAAAATGCAAGTCGTACCGATAGCCGTCCCGGAACACCGTGACGTCGAAGAACTCCGAGCTGTACTGCGTGGCGCAGGAGCCCAGCCCGTTCAGGCCCAGGCTGAACTCGTAGTTGTTTGAGGCGTCGTTGTTGTTGTACTTGCCGCCGGCGTACAGCTCGCAGTACACGAGCTCCCAGTTGTAGCGCCCCTCGCGCTGGTTGTAGTCCAGCGGTATGCCGCGGCCGTAGTCCCTGACCTTGACGGAGCCGTCCGTGTACCTGTACACGTCGATGACGCTGCCGTGGCCCTCGCGGGCCTCGTCTATGGAATTGGACAGTATCTCGAATATGGAGTGCTCGCATCCCTCCAGGCCGTCCGAGCCGAAGATGACGCCCGGCCTCAGCCTGACCCTGTCAGCCCCCTTGAGCGAGGTTATGCTGTCGTTGCCATACGCGCCGCTCGCGCTGCCCTGGCGCCCGCCCGCAACTCCAGCGCCGCCGCTTCTGTTGCCGCCGCGCCCGCCTGTAATGCCAGCGCCACCGCTCCCGTTGCCGCCGCGCCCGCCCGTTGCGCCGATGCCGCCGATGCCGCCGATGCCGCCGATGCCGCCACTGTTGCCGCTGTTGCTACTGTTGCCGATCCCGCTGTTGTTCCCGCCGCTGTTCATATTGATCATAACCCTGCCGTTCTTCAGTCTTTTGTATTGCCGCTCCAGGCGCAAGCCGCCGCTATTCCGGCCTTCGGGCCTGTCCTGGATTTATTCTGGAGTCGTGTCAATTCTTGGAGTGCTATTATTTGAGCGCTACGTTACAAAATTCTTGCAAAACCTGAGCGCTAATGTGACATTTCCGTCTCCCTTGCATACTATCATACATGTGTTTTGCTCATTTTTCAAGCTCGAAAGTTGCCGAAGCGCAAAACCACAAAAACCAATTTTGGAAGCGGCAAGGGCTAGAGCGCTTAGCCAAACTCGCAAGTTGCAAACTCGTAAGTTGGCAACTCATACTATTCTCATGTCCGACCGCATTTGCGGTCGGTATATAAAATCGCTCACGAGTATAAAATGTATTTTGCCATTTCATCGCGTTCAGATAGCTTTTCCAGATCGGCTTCGGACACTATTCCGCTTAATTTTTTAATCAGCGCGGGGTATTCTTCTCTCTGAACGTCTTCTGACGACAAGTTTTTAAAATAGTCTTCCACCAATTTGGACAGGCTGCGCTTATTAATTTTTGCGTATTTTTTTGCGGCTTTTATAGCCGCTTGATCAAGCTTTAAGGTTAGCTTCGTGTCCATAATTGCGACCGTTCCTTTTTCGGCTTCAGTTTCAGTTCGCGCTCCTTCAACTCGCTCTTTATACGTATAAACCTATCATATGCAATACGTCTTTGTCAAGCGGCTTTTCAGGTGCGCTCAATCTCCACTCCACAACGGCAAGGCTGCCCATTCCCGTAACCGATAGCGCACAATGCCCGTATTCACGCCATATTTGCGCCATATTCATGCCATATTTGCGCCGTATTCACGCCGTATTTACGCCGTATTCACGCCAGCAGCCAATCAATTAAGTTGACCTGCTTTATGCCTTCGTAATCCCCGGCAATAAAATCCAGCGTCAGAAGATATTTCGGGTAGTTGTCGCTGACTTTAAGGAGCGGGGCGAGTTCGCGCTCTCTGACCGCCTCGTCGAGGACGGACGCGGACACCTGGTAGTATTCTTTCGCGTTTTGCCTTGTCGCGACGAAATCAATCTCCCTCTCGCCAAGCTTGCCGACGTTCACGCGGTAGCCGCGGCGGAGCAATTCCAGATACGCAATGTTCTCAATCTGGTGGCCGACATCGGCGCTTGACGCGGAAAGCAGCTGATTGCGCAAACCGGTGTCAACGATATAGTATTTGCCGAGAGTTTTGAGCAAGTTTTTCCCTTTGATATTATACCGCTCCACGCTGTAGAACAAAAAGCTGTCAGTCAGGGCCTGGACGTATTTGTCAACCGTCTTCTGCGTGATCTTTCTGCCGGAATTGTTGATATAGCTGGTAATGTTGGCGGTTGAAACAGGGCTGCCCACATTGCCGCAAAGGTATTTGACTATGTTTTTAAGCAAGCCGACGTCGCTCACGCCCTTGCGGGCGACAACGTCTTTGACGATGATGGTGTTGTAGATGCCATCCAGATATTGGTCGGAAAGCTCCATGTCGCTCCCAAGCTGAGTCGCCACGACAGGGAAGCCGCCTGTATTCAAGTAGGTCATAAACGCCTGATTTTTATCCGTGGCTTTGCCGCCGTTCTCGCTCGCCGCGCAAAATTCCGCGAACGAAAACGGCAGCATCTTGATCTCCACATAGCGCCCTGAAAGTAGCGTGGCAAGCTCCCCCGACAGCAAATCGGCGTTGGAGCCGGTTATATAGACATCCGTGCCTTTCTTGACGTAGATGCTGTCAACAGCTTTTTCAAACCCCGCGCAGCGGCCCGCTTCGTCAATGAGGATGTAGGTCATCCTGCCCTTTTGGAGCTTGGAAAGCAAAAATTCGTGCAGAGCTTTGTAGTCATGCAAATGTTCCATGCTGACATCTTCAAGGTTGACGTGAATGATTTGGCTTTCGTCAACGCCATGCGCCTTCAGGTATTCAATGTACAAATCGAATAAAGTTGATTTGCCGCAGCGCCTCACGCCTGTTACGACCTTGATTACGTCAACGTCGCGGAATTTAATCAAGTTTCCCAGAAAATGTGGGCGCGGAATCAGTTTGGCCATCAAAAAACACCTCGCGGACAGCAATACTGACGAGCATTTGAATTTTCCATTAACGCGAGTCAGTAATACTCGTTTCCTCTGTCCGACCGCAAATTGCGGTCGAAATTCCCAATCGAACACGAGTATAACAGAAAGTTATGGAAAATACAAATTATTTTCCATTTGGAAAATAATTTGGCGCTCGTAATAATCGGCATAGCGTATTGACATATAATTCAATTTATGTTAATATATAGGTATAA
>JAISFK010000016.1 GCA_031263625.1 Clostridiales bacterium | reverse complement strand
CCCAGGGCGCGCCCGGCTAGTCTTTTGGGAATCTGTGGGGAATCTTTGGAGGTATTGGCGTGGGAGAGATGGTCGTTGCCATTGACATAGGGACGTCAAAGATATGCGCGCTGTGCGGCCAGATCGGCAAAGCGGGCCAGCTGGAAACGATCGCCAGGAGCGTGATCCCGTGCGGCGGCGTGAAAAAGGGACTGATCGTGGACATGGAGGCGGTGTCCGGCGCGATATCGGAGGCCGTGAGGCAGGCGGAAACCGGCGCCGGCATAAAGATAGGCTCGGCGTATGTGGGCGTCATGGGCATGTACGTCGATATGCGCGCCAACAGGAGCAGCATGGTCAACGCCCGCGAAAACCGCGAGATCCAGGGCAAGGACATAGAGCGGCTGCTCTACGCCGCGAGGGACGTGGCGCTGCCAGAGGACGCGCAGATACTGTACGTCATCCCCAGGCAGTACGTCATAGACGGCTACGGCGGCATAATGGAGCCGGTCGGCATGGTCGGCGTGAACGTCGAGCTGGAGGCCGACATAGTCGCGGGGAAGAACATGTACATCTCCAACATCGTGAGCTGCATGAGCGGAGCCGGCGTCAAGATAGACGGCCTCGTGCTGTCCGGCGAGGCGCTTGGCCAGATGATCCTCTCGCGCGAGGAGATGGAGATGGGCGTCATCCTGATAGACGTCGGCGGCAGCGTCACGGACGTGTCCGTGTTCAAAAAGGGCAGGCTGATTATGTACGAGTCCGTGCCGGTGGGCGGCGACCACATCACGAACGACATATCCATCGGCATGAAAATGTCGTATGCGGAGGCGGACAAGATAAAGAAGGACTACAACCTGGCGCTCACGTCGCTCATAAGGAAGGATCAGGAACTATATGTCGTCGATATCAACAACAATTTGAGGAAGAGGGTAGTGATTTCGGAGATAATCGAGGTCATCGAGGCCAGGGTCTTTGAGATAATGTCGATGTGCAAGGATCTGCTGGGCGAAAACAAGATCGAGTTCAGCTTCGGCGCCGGCGTCGTCCTGACCGGCGGGGGCATAGCATGCTTTGACGGGAACAAGCACATCGCCGGGGAGGTGTTCAGGCTGCCGGTTCGCGTGTTCCCGCCGAGGATGTACGGCAGCCAGAGGGCGGCGTCGCTGCTGGCCGAAGGCATTGTGAAGCACGTGAGCGCCGCGGGCGCGGGCGGCGGCGGCAGGTTCGGCAGCGACGTCCAGGTGCTCAAGCGCCGCGACATAAGGGCCGGCGGCGCGCTTTTGCGCAGGATCGTCGAGCTGCTGAAGCGCATATTTTGACATATACTGGCGCATATCGGCACATATTGACATATATTGGAATATTTAGCGGCGCATGTCGAGCGCCCGCTGGCATATATTGGCATATGCTGGCATATTATGGCGGCGGGCCTGCAAATTTTGAAAAACTATTGATTAAATGCCCGATGTAATATATATTTATACTGATTAGCTTTGGCTTTAGTTTTGGCTTTGGCTTTATCGCACACACTGACAGCCGCCGCTGCGCGGGCATATGCTCAGCGAAGGAGGATTTCAATTTGTTTGAAATTGACATGGATAAAGGCTCGTATGCCCAGCTGAAAGTCATTGGCGTCGGCGGGGGCGGCAACAACGCCGTCAACAGGATGGTGGACAACGGCGTGCGCGGGGTGGAGTTCATAGCGCTGAACACGGACAAGCAGGCGCTCATGGCTTCCAAGGCCACAACGAAGATCCAGCTCGGCGACAAGCTGACGAAGGGGCTGGGCGCGGGGGGGATCCCCGAGATTGGCGAGAAGGCGGCCAACGAGAGCATGGACGACGTCGCCCAGTCGATCAAGGGCGCCGACATGGTGTTCATCACGGCCGGCATGGGCGGCGGCACGGGCACCGGCGCGGCCCCGATCGTAGCGACGATCGCCAAGGAGATGGGCGTGCTCACGGTCGCCGTCATAACGAAGCCGTTCACGTTCGAGGGCGTCAAGCGCATGAAGAACGCCGAGAGGGGCATCGTCAACCTCAAAGAGGCCGTTGACACTTTGCTCGTGATACCGAACGACAAGCTCATCATGCTGGACGACAAAAAGATATCGCTCATTGGCGCGTTCAACAAGGCCGACGACGTTCTGCGCCAGGGCATACAGGGCATTTCGGATCTCATAGCCGTGCCGGGCCTCATAAACCTGGACTTCGCGGACGTCAAGACCATCATGTCGAACACCGGCATCGCGCACATGGGCGTCGGGAAGGCGTCCGGCGACAACAAGGCCGAGAACGCGGCCAAGCAGGCGATCAACAGCCCGCTGCTGGAAACGTCCATCGACGGCGCCATGGGCGTCCTGTTCAACGTGACGGGCGGCATGGATCTGGGCCTGTTCGACATATACAAGGCCGCGGAGTACATACAGAAGGCCGCGGACCCCAACGCCAACATCATTTTTGGCGCCTCGATCGACCAGGCGCTGAAGGACGACATGGTCATAACCGTCATAGCCACGGGCTTCGAGCGGGTGTCGCCAAGGCGCGGCGACCGGGGCGACCGCATAGAAAGGCCGCCGATGAGGATCATTGGCCAGGACGACGACGCGCAGCCGGCGCAGGAGGGCGGCTATCACCGGCCGGCCGCGGCGCAGCACAGGGACGGCGAGGCGCCGCAGCGCGCGGGCAGGGGCTACCAGGACAGGCAGCAGGGGCAACAGGGGCAGCACGGCGGCTCGCAGCAACAGCAGTACGCCCAGCGCCCGCAGCCGCAGTACCAGCAGAACCAGGGCCCGCAGCAGCAGGCGCAGAACCCCCAGCAGCAGCAGATGCCGGAGAACGACATTGACATACCCACGTTTTTGAGGAACAAGTTCAGGCGGTAGCGCCCGTTTCGGGGCCGAGCGCCGGCCGGGCGCCCGGATGGACGGACGGCATGGATGGCTGGGGCGGCTGGAACGGCGGGGCAAACCCGCGCGACGGCTGGCTGGTGGCCGGGGCAGGCCCGCGCGGCGGCGGGCGGCTGGGGCGGGCCTCCGGCGGCGCGGGTCGCGGCAGGCGCAAAAGAGAGCGCGGCGGCGAAGCTGCCGGCAGGCGCCGGGTTGCCGGCGGGGGCCAGCGGAGGGCCAGCTTGCGCGGCGGCGGGTCGC
>JAISFK010000006.1 GCA_031263625.1 Clostridiales bacterium | reverse complement strand
GCCTCGTGGCGCTGATTCTGGATAAAGGAGGGCGCGATTTGCTCAAATACTTTGCGCGCAGGATACTGATTTCCGTTCTGGTGCTGTTTGCCATCACCGTCGTCGTGTTCTTTCTCATCCACTTGGCGCCAGGCGATCCCATAGATGCCATGTACTCCAACATTCCCGGCATGACGCAGGAGCAGCTGGACGCCAAGAAGGCGGCCATCGGCCTGGACAAGCCGGTGATCGTGCAGTGCGGCATCTACATCAAGAACCTGGTGCTGCACGGGAACTTCGGCGAGTCCATCCAGTACCGCCGCCCCGTGCTGGACCTGATCTGGGAGCGGCTGTGGAACACGTTTTCCCTCGTGTTCGCCTCCATGGTCCTCAGCATGCTGCTGGCCGTCCCGATCGGGATCACGTCCGCCGTCAAAAAGAACTCGGCCTTTGACTACGTGTTCACGTCGGTCGCCTTTTTCGGCATATCCATACCGAGCTTTTTCTTCGGCTTTCTGATGATCAAGGTCTTTTCCATCGACCTGGGGTGGCTGCCGCCGTCGGGCGTGCAGACGCCGGGCAACGCCTTCTCCGGGCTGGCGATGCTGGCCGACCGGCTAAAGCACGCGATCATGCCCGTTTCCGTGCTCGCGCTGATCAACATGGCGAGCTACACCCGGTACGTCCGCTCCAGCATATCCGACGTCATCAAGCAGGACTACATCCGCACGGCGCGGGCCAAGGGGCTGCGGGAGAGGCTGGTCATCTACCGCCACGCCCTGCGCAACGGGCTGATCCCCATCGTCACCATCATGGGCTCGTCCCTTGCCACGATATTTTCCGGCAGCCTGATCACCGAGAACATTTTCAGCTGGCCTGGGCTGGGGCGGCTGATATACGGGGCAACCATGGCCAGGGACTATTTTCTGGTCATGGGCGTCAACGTCTTCATCGCCTTCCTCGTTTTGTTGGGGCAGCTGATTTCCGACGCCTTGCTTGTCCTGGTCGATCCGAGGATCAAGTACAATTAGTTTTATGCTGATCCGCAGCCGCCCAAGGATTTTGGGCGAAATCCAAATTGAGAATGGCATTGGCCATGGCGAGAACGGCATTAGCCATGGGAGGAGGGGATGACGTGGCGAGCGGCCGAGCGGCAAAGACGGCAAAATCGGAAAAGACGGCAAAATCGGCAAAGGCGGCAGGGGCCGCAGGGGCAATAGTTGCAACAGATGCGGCAGTGGCGGCAGATGCGGTAAATACGGCAGTGGCGGCAGATGCGGTAAATGCGGCGGTGGCGGCAGGTGCGGCGGAGGCCATAGTGGCGACAGGTGCGGCAGACGCGGTGAAGATGGCAAATGCCGCCGGGGCGACAGGTGCGGCAGATGCGATAAAGATAGCAGAGGCGGCAGAGGCCGCGCGGGCGCGCGGCGAGGAAAACCGCAGCCCCCTGCAGCTGATGATGGGCCGGTTCATAAAGAACAAAATGGCCGTGGCCGGGCTGGCCGTCATCGCCGTGCTCGCGGCCATGGCCCTGCTGGCCCCCGTCCTCACGCCCCACGACCGGGACGCCTACAACATGGCGGAGCGCTACCAGCCGCCGTCCGGCGCGCACCTTTTGGGCGCGGACGCCATGGGCCGCGACGTATTCACGCGCCTGCTCTACGCCGGGCGCCTCTCACTGATGGTCGGCGTGCTCTCCACGGCCATATCGGCCGGCATAGGCATCGTTCTGGGCTCTTTGGCCGGGTTTTACGGCAAGTGGGCGGACATGGCGATCATGCGGGTCGCCGACATCTTTTCCTCCCTGCCGTTCTACATGATAGCCATCACCGTGATGGCGCTGTTCGAGCCCAGCGTCAACGGCACGATCGTCGTCATGGGGCTGCTGTGGTGGACGGGCACGGCGCGGCTGCTGCGCAGCCAGATCCTCTCCCTGCGCGAGCGGGAGTTCATGGAGGCGACGACCGCGCTCGGCATATCCGACGCGAAGAAGATCGTGCAGCACCTGCTGCCCAACGCCTTTGGCCCCATCATCGTGTCGGTCACGCTCAACGTCGCGAACGCCATCCTCACGGAGTCGGCGCTGAGCTACCTGGGACTGGGGATTCGGATCCCCATCCCGAGCTGGGGCAACATGCTGTCCGACGCGCAGAACATGTTCGTACTGCAAAACTACTGGTGGATGTGGATTCCGCCGGGGCTGTGCATACTGCTCACGGTCATGTCTTTCAATTTTGTCGGCGAGGGGTTGCGGGACGCCGCGGATCCCAAGCTGGACAGGTGAGCGCGGGCGGGAGGTTGCAGGGCCGGGCGCGCGGCGTGTTGCGCGGGCGGCGAGTTTCGCCCGACAGGCAGGCGGCATCGCCGGGCATCCCGCGCCGGGCATGCGCATGGCATGCGAATAGCGGGCGATAGGGATAGGCGCTAGGCGATACGCGCCATGCGGCGGGCGAAAGGAGGCGAGGCGCCATGCTGTTGGAGGTCAGGGATCTGAAAACATACTTTTATGTCAACGGGCAGGAGCTGCGGGCCGTGGACGGGGTCAGCTTCGCGCTGGACAAGGGCCGGACGCTGGGCATCGTCGGCGAGTCGGGTTGCGGCAAGAGCGTCGCCTGCATGTCCATCCTCAAGCTGATCGACCCGCAGGCGGGCAGGATCGCCGGGGGGCAGGTGCTGTTTGAGGGCAAAGATCTGGTGCCGTTGCCCGAAAAGGAGATGACGGGCATCCGGGGCAACCAGATCAGCATGATATTCCAGGAGCCCATGACGTCCCTCAACCCGGTGTTCACCGTCGGATACCAGCTGCGGGAGGCGATCGCCATCCACCAGCAGGCGGGCAGGGCGGCCGCCGCGCGGAGAAGCGCGGAGCTTTTGGAGCTGACCAGGATACCGGACGCCGCGCGCGTGCTGAAAAACTACCCGCACCAGCTGTCCGGCGGCATGCGCCAGCGCGTGATGATCGCCATGTCCCTGGCGTGCAGCCCCAAGCTGCTGATCGCGGACGAGCCGACCACCGCCCTGGACGTGACCATACAGGCCCAGGTGCTGGAGCTGTTGCGCGACGTCAAGAGCGAGCTGGGCATGGCCGTGCTGCTGATCACCCACGACCTGGGCGTCATTGCCGAGATGGCCGACGACATACTCGTGATGTACGCCGGCAGGATGGTGGAGTACGCGCCCGTCCTGGAGCTGTTCAAGGCGCCGAGGCACCCGTACACCGCCGGCCTCATGCGCTCCAAGCCCAACATCCTCCACGAGCAGGAGAAGCTGAGCGCCATCCCCGGCAATGTGCCCAGCCTGTACGAGATGCCGGCCGGCTGCCCGTTCCACCCCCGGTGCGAGCAGGCGATGGAGATCTGCGCCGAGCGCTTCCCCGATGTCAGCAAGCTTGGCGATTCGCAGGGCGTGGCCTGCTGGCTGCACGCGCGGGAAGGAGGCGCGCAATGAGCGCAACGAGTGAAATGGGCGCAATGAGCGCAGTGGACGCGACGGGCGCGGTGAGCGAAATGAACACGCCGGGCGCGACGGGAGATGTCTTGCTGAGGGTGGAGGGCCTGAAAAAGTACTTTCCGGCGAGGAAATCCTTCTTCGGCCGCCCCACCGCCTGGGTCAAGGCGGTTGACGGCCTCGACTTTGACATCGGCCGGGGCGAGACTTTCGGCATCGTGGGCGAGTCGGGCTGCGGCAAATCGACGGCGGGGCGCACCATACTCCGGCTTCAGGAGGCGACGGCGGGCAAGGTGACTTTTGACGGGAAGGACGTGTTCAGCCTGTCCAAGGCCGAGATGAAGCGGATGCGCACGCAGATGCAGATCATCTTCCAGGATCCGTACAGCAGCCTCAACCCCAGAATGAGCGTCCTCCGGCTGATCGACTGCGGCATGAGGGAGCACCGCATGGGCTCGCCGGCCGAGATCGAGCGGCGGGCGGGGGATCTGCTGGAGCAGTGCGGGCTGAGCCGCAAGTACATCAGGCGCTATCCGCACGAGTTTTCGGGCGGGCAGCGGCAGCGCATAGGAATCGCGCGCGCGCTGGCCCTGGATCCCAAGTTCGTCGTCTGCGACGAGCCGGTTTCCGCGCTGGACGTCTCGGTCCAGGCCCAGGTCATCAACCTGCTGATGGAGCTGCAGGAAAAGCAGCGGCTGACATATCTGTTCATATCCCACGACCTGAGCGTGGTCAAGCATATTTCCAGCCGGATTGGCGTCATCTACCTGGGGAACATGGTCGAGATCGCCGACAAAAAGCTGCTGTTCGGCAACCCCCTGCACCCGTACACGCGATCCTTGCTGTCGGCGATCCCGGTGCCCGACCCCACCGTGAAGCCCAGCCGGGCCATACTGGAGGGGGACATCCCGTCGCCCTCCGGCGCGCCCAGCGGCTGCAAGTTCCGCACGCGCTGCCC
>JAISFK010000230.1 GCA_031263625.1 Clostridiales bacterium | reverse complement strand
CGCCCTGCGCCAGATAGACGAGAAGCGCTACGGTGCCGAGCTGGACAGGGGCAAGCCCCTCTGGAAGGTCGGCATAGCCTTCTTTGACAAGCAGTGCCGCGTGAAATGCGAGACAGAGGGCGAGCCCGGCGCGGGCACGCGGGGCGCGTAGCCCAGCGCCAGCGCTTCCGGCGCGAGCGGTTGCGCTACGAACAGTGCGAACGAGGCGTAGGGCGCCGCCAGCGCCGCCATGCGTGGAGCGTAGCCCAGCGCGCGCCGAAATCCGTTTTTCCATAAACACGTCCGTTTTTCCCATAAACATATCCGTTTTTCCCTGTCTTTTCGGCGGCGATTTTTGTATTATATGGGAGAGCAGTCCAAACTGGAACTAAAGGGGGTGGCCGCTATGAATGGCGAGGGCGCGGACCGCATCGAAAAATTGAGGCAGGCGCTTCAAAAGGGCGACGAGGACGCCTCTGAGGCGGAGCTTTTCGCATCGTTGGCCAAAGAGGTTTGCGAGGGCAATCTAGGCAAGCCCGAAATCGCCCGAAAGGCGGAATTTCTGCGCGCGTTCGCGGAACGCTTCCCTGTCCGGTGCGAGCCGGGCGAGCTGATCGTGGGTTCCATGCGATTCTGCTCGACTCGCTGGTGGCACAGGGGCAAAGCCAAGCTGCCAGAGGCGTTCTACGGAAACATGGGCCACATTATCGTGGACTACGGCCGGGTGCTTCAAAGGGGAGTTTTCTCCCTTATTGAGGAGGCCGGCCTGATTTCGGGGACGGATGGGAGGATCCGCGCCAACCGGCAGGCGTTTATGGATGCGCTGTCGGCGTTTTCGCGCCTGATCGGGCGGTACGCCGAAAGCGCCCTGCAATCCTCACGGGCGGCGGAAGGCGCGCAGCGGGATGAATTTGCGCGTATTTCCCATAACTGCGCCGCAATCGCCGGCCGACCGCCCGAAACCTTCTGGCAGGCGCTGCAGCTCGTCTATTTCATCCAGCTGTTCCTGCACGCGGAAGGGATGGCCGCCGCCGTTTCCTTCGGCCGGTTCGACCAGTTCCTTGATCAATATTACCGCCGCGACATTGCGTCGGGCATCCTCGACAGCGAGCGGGCAAAGGAGCTTTTGAAGTGCTTCTGGCTCAAAACGTGCGAGGGCGACGAATCTCAGAACCTCACGCTGGGCGGGGGCGGCGAGAGCGAGCTGTCGCTGCTCTGCCTGGAGGTGGCGGCGGAGCTGAAGGTCTGGCAGCCGTCGGTCTCGGTTCGGATTGGCGCCCAAACTTCGGAAGCGTTTTTTAAGGGGACGCTGCGCCTCGTTAAAGCCGGCATCGGAATGCCGGCGCTGTTTAACGACTTCGCCGTTCGCCAGTCTCTCATCCACGCGGGCGTTTCGGCTCAGGATGCCGAGGACTACGGCATCGTCGGCTGCTACGAGGCCAATCCCCAGGGTGCCGCGCTGGGCCTTACGGTGGCCGGGTCGCTAAGGCTTTACGAGGCGCTGCTGGGCTTCCTGTACGGCGAACCGCTTCAGACGGATACCTTTGGCGCGCTATACGAAGGCTTCAAGGCGCACTTTGCGCGGGAATATCGGGAGATCTGCCTGCCCGGCTTCCGAAAAACGTGGGAACGGGTCGTCGAGCGCTTTCCGTCCCCCTTTGAAAGCGCCTGCCTTTCAGGTTGCCTGGACAGCGGCCTTGCAGCCGAGGAATGCGGCGGAAAATACACGATGTTCGGCGTCAACATGCTGGGCTTGGGGACGACTGTGGACAGCCTGCTGGCGATCAAGCGGCTGGTATTCGATGAAAAGCGCCTAACGCTGCCAAGTTTTCTTGATCAGGTGCGCAATAATTTCCCCGACGAGGCGCTGGCGCGGGACTGCAGGGGCATGAGCGGCAAGTACGGCGCCGACGGCGCGTTCGCCAATGCCATCGCCCACGATTTGTCTGAGTTCGCGGCGCGGCTGGTTCTTGGGCATCCGATCGCCGAAAACGTGATCGCTTACCCTGGCCTGTTTATGTTCACGGCGGACATCTATTCGCAAGGCGCGCCCGCCACGCCCGACGGGCGGCGGATTGGAGAGCGGCTCTCCTACGGCATCGGCGCGTCGGACTGCTGCTCCGGCAAAACGCCGACGTCCGTGCTAAACTCCGCGTCCAACGTGGCCAACGACCTGTGCGCCTGCGGCAATCCGCTGATGCTGTCCCTTGGAGCCGGGGACGTCGAGGGCCAAAAGGGCGACGAGATCCTCGGCGGCCTGATACGAGGGTATTTTGGCCGCGGCGGCTTTCATCTGCAGTTCAATGTCGTCGGCGCCGACACGCTGGAGGACGCCAAGCAAAATCCGGACGCGCACGGGGATCTGCTGGTGCGCATCAGCGGATACAGCGCGCGGTTCGTCGCGCTGGATCCCCATATGCAGGACGCGCTGATCGAGCGGGCGCGCATGGGCGCGTAGCTTGTGGCGACTGCCTTGACGCCGGGCCGCAGCCGGAGATCCACCCCGGCGAAGTCGAACAGGGAGGCCGGCGACGGCAGGTACGACATCTGGATGGAGAGGAATGGCAGAAACTACATTTTTGAGCTTAAAATGTGCGATTCCGCCGACGAGCTGGAGGGCAAGGCGGAGCTCGCCCTGCGGCAGATAGACGAGAAGCGCTACGGGGCCGAGCTGGACAGGGGCAAGCCCCTCTGGAAGGTCGGCATAGCCTTCTTTGACAAGCAGTGCCGCGTGAAATGCGAGATCCCATATATTTCCTATCCGTTTTTCCTATAAACATATCCGTTTTTCCCTGTCTTTTCGGCGGCCGTTCGTGTTATTATTATATGAGCAATGGAGCTTGTTTTGGATTTTGGGGAAGGCCAAGGTTAATATGCGCGATTATGGAATCAGGCGAATCAGGCGTTATATTTGACATCCAGAGATTTTCCATACACGACGGCCCTGGGATTCGGACCACGGTGTTTCTGAAAGGGTGCCCGCTCGGATGCGTCTGGTGCCACAACCCGGAATCCAAGGCCGGGGAGCCGGAGATCGCCTACTACGCCGAGAAGTGTGCGCTCTGCGCCGCCTGCGTTGGCCTCTGCCCGTCCCGCTGCCACGAAATGGCCGGGGGCGCCCACGTTTTTCGCCGGGAAGGCTGCGCCCGCTGCGGCCGGTGCGCCCAGGGATGCCATGCGGGGGCGATGGCCTTGATCGGGCGGGAAATAACGGCGGGCGAGGCCATCGCCGAGGTTTTGAAGGACGAGGTCTTTTACAGCCACTCCGGCGGCGGCCTCACCCTGTCCGGCGGGGAGCCGTTCTTTCAGGGCGCGTTCGCCCTCGCGCTGCTGCGGCTGGCGAAGGAGCGGAACCTGCACGCCTGCGCGGAAACCTGCGGGGCGGTTCCCTGGGAGACCCTTCGCCGGGCCGCGGAATTTACGGACATCTTCCTATACGACGTGAAGGAGACGAGCGCGGAAAGGCACAGGGCCTGCACCGGCGCGGCGAACGGCGCCATTCTGTCCAATCTCGAAAAGCTGGACGCGCATGGCGCGAGGATCGTTTTGCGCTGCCCCATCGTCCCCGGCCTCAACGACCGGGAGGATCACTTCGCGGCCTTGGGGGCGCTGGCCGGCCGCCTGCGCGGCGTGGAGCGCGTCGATATAGAGCCCTACCACCCTCTGGGCCTGTCGAAAGCCGCCGCCATCGGCAAGCCCCAGCTTTACGAGGGGCGCTCGCTCACCGGGAAGGACGTGTCGGCGGAGTGGGCGCGAAAAGTGGAAAGGCATACGGACAAACCCGTGGCCGTTTCGTAGCGTTTCGGCAGCGTTTATGGCGTTTCGCAACGTTTCGGCAGCGTTCATAGCGGTTATGGCGTTTCGTAGCAATCAGAGTTGCTTTATGGGTAAAAAAGGAGGCGCGAGGATAGATATGAGCGAGAGAATTGAAAAGCTGCGGCAGGCCGCGTTTGCCAACTACCACAAGCCGTCCCCGGAGCTGAATTACCTGAACTGCGCGGCATACCTGGAGACTGCGGGCGAATGCCTGCATGAGTTGCGCCGCGCGAAAATGGACGCCATCGTGCTGGACAGGTATTCCATTGAAATCGAGCCGGGCGATCTGCTGCCGGGGCGCTTCTCAAGGAATTTCGAG
>JAISFK010000221.1 GCA_031263625.1 Clostridiales bacterium | reverse complement strand
GACATGGTGATGCTCGGGCACCTGACCGTGGAGGCGATAGACGGCGCCAGCGCCACGATGTCGCGCGCGCTGGCGACCGACCTGCTGCGCGGCGAGCTTGGCTTTGGCGGCGTCGTGATCACCGACGCGCTCAACATGAAGGCGATGACCGACAACTTCACGGCGGGGGAGATCGCCGTGGGCGCGGTGCGGGCCGGGGCGGACGCGCTCCTGGAGCCCGCCAGCCTGGAAAAGGCGCTGGCCGCGCTCGAGGGCGCCGTAGCCGCCGGCGAGCTCTCCGAGGCGCGGATAGACGAGAGCGTGCGCCGCATACTCTCGCTAAAAGCCGCAAAAGGCATCATCTGATAACAGCTTGGATGCCGCAACCGAAGCATTCCGTTTCCGTGCCGCTGGAAAGCCGATGCCGGCGCCGGCGTCTCTACCTCGCTACCGTCACCGGCCCGAACGCTGGGGCAAAAGCGCCTGTTATGTCCGAAATGTTCGATGAGGGCTCCTTTATGTGCTCGTCCGGCGTATAGCTGACCGTCACGGCGCTCGCGCCCTCAATCGCTGCTTTCAGGCGAGCGGTCAGCGGCATTGTGATCTCGATCGTGCCATAACGCGATCCCCACTGCGTCCTGGCGCGGTACAGCGCGCGCCGCCCGTCGATCAAAAGCGTTAAGTTGCAGGCGGCAAGGGGGCCGTTTTTTTCGATGTCGGAGGGGAAAGCGAGTATTATCGATTCCGCGCCATACGCTGCGGGCTCGTACACGGCGACCGCTCCGGCGACCGCGATCTGAGGCAGGATGGATTCGGCGGGCTGGCTGTCCACAGCAATCGTTTGCAGGTTAGCGAACGTCAGCCCGCTCGCTATGCTGAGCGCGAATTGCGAAGCCGCATACGATCCATCGGGAAACGGCGGGAACGTGTAATACAGCACTGTGGCGGCAGTTGACCAACTTGACATGCCTCTGTCCAATGCCACATCCGAGCCGTCGCAGCGCAACGAAACCAGCGAGTCAATCAGCGCGGAGTTGCCATACTCACTCTGCCAACCGTGCAAGCCGGGCGCGAACTGCAACCGCATCGTGCCTGCCGTGGGATTGATGTAGGCTTTCGCGCTCGGCGCTCCCGCTATGATGCTTGAGCGCCGTGTCGTTGCCACCTCGTTTGCGTTTGCGTCCGCAAGCTTGTTGACGCCCGGGGTATACACGAGCGCAAGGCCATCCCTGCCCGCTATGGCGCCGCTGAGCGCAAGCGTGGCGCATCCTGGCCACGAATTGCCGTCGTCCGCGCAATTGCTGATCGCAAGCGCTGTCACGAAAATTCCGCTGGCACCCGCTCCGCCCAGCGTGAAGTCGCCTGGCGCCGGCGTGTTGGCGGCAGCGGTCGATAGCCTTTCGTCAAAATAGGCATAAACCGTCCGCCCGTCCTCGCTCAAGAACGGCCACATATAGTACGGCGGGGTCGTGTCCACATAGCCGCCGACCTCCTCCTTGGCGATTTTGACGACAGTTGCCGCCGCTAACGGGTCATCGGCATTGTCATCCGCGAGCAGGACGATGCCGATTTTGTATTCTTCTGTGGAGCCACTCCATGTGAAAGTCGCAGTGTACACAAGTTCGCCATCGTCCGCGATCTCAAGCTCGGCAACGTCGCGGGCGATGATCGTTCTGCGCTTGCCGTCCTGCCCGACGTTTCTGGATACTAGATGGCCAAAGAGGATCGACTCCTTGTCATAGATATAGCTCGTGCCGGTAGCCACATCAAATGCCAAATAAGCCCAGACCGGGTGCTCCGCGCTCGCCGTGCCCGGCCTCAGCTTTATTTTTATCGTCGCGCGCCCCTGCGCGTCAAAGCTGACGGCCGGATAGCCTGGCGCGTAGCGGGTGTCGCCGCCCTCAACATCAACGCCGCCCGCGCCCGTCCCGCGGACGATCAGGCTGAACGCCTTTGCCATCGTCCTGCCGTTCAGTGCCAGCGTCGCGGTGAGCGTCACTTCCGCGTCGGCGCCCACCGGCCGCGTAACGGCGCCCGCGCCGGAGATCGCCGACGGATCGTTCGAGCTCCACGTTATCTCAACGCCGGGAAAGGCCAGCAGGCTGGCCGGCAGGCCGAGGTCGGCCATTATGCCCTGCTCGTCCGAGTTTGCGCCCTTGATGGCGTCAAAAGTCAGTGCGGCTGCCGCGAGCATAAGCGTGTCCGCGAACTTAGCGTGCAGCGTGAAGTTCGACGTGACGGGCTTGCTCCAGTCGTATTCCGACCCAAGTTCCTCGTCTGTGAACCAGCCGGCGAACGTGCGGCCTTCAAGCAACGGGTCGGCCGGCCTTGAAAGGGTGGAACCGTGCCCGACAGCCTGCGTCGGGATGAAAGCGCCGGGCTGGCCGCTCAGGCTGAACCTTACGGCATACATGGCGGCGGACACCGTGACGGTGACTCTGGCCTCCAGAGGCACGCCGCCGCCATTCGCTATTCCCCCAGGCAGCGTGACCGCGCCGACAAGCTCGAACGTCTGAGCCGCCTTGGCAGACGGATCGTAGGGCGCACTTTCGGCATCCCACGCCACGTCCGCGAGCGCAAGGGCCGACTCGCCCGATTCATCCACCACGATCTCCACGCGTAGCGGGAGGTTCAGCTCGAAAGCGGTCTTGGCCGCCCCGTTCGCGACGGCGATGGCCACAGGCGTGGTAACGGATACGAGGTTGCCGCCAGCGATTGCGGCGTAAACCGCGATGCCGAACGTGGCCGTCTTGCCGCCCAGCGTCACGGTCAGCGTCTGCGCGCCCAGGATTTCGGCGCCGTATCCGGATATGTCGGAAACGGCGGCCTCGACCGTCCGGATCGAGCCGTCCGAATACTCGCCGGTCACGACGAGGCCGGAAATGTCGAGGGGCTCCCCATGATTGTACATCGTCTTTGCAGGGGGTTGCGCCACCGCGATGGACACGAGCGCCGGGTTGACCGTGAGCGTCAGGCTCGCCTTGAGGCCGCTCGGATTAGCGTGCCCGGCCGGCATCGCCAGGTCGCCATCAAACGCGAACACGCCGCAGACGCCCGTGTCGGCCGACGGCGGCGCCCACTCGACGGCAAAATCCCTCGTCCCGCCGTTCGAGAGCGTGGCCGCGACGACCGCCGGTAGCGCGTATGCGCTGTAGTGCTCGGCTTCCGCGCTGATCGGGGCGACGGACGCGACATAGACGGTCGCGTCGCCGGGATGCGCGCCGTTGCCCCCCCCGCTTGGGCCGCCGCCTGAAGCGCCTGAGCTGCCTGAGGCAGTGCTGCCGGCGGCGCCACTGGCTGCGCTGTTGTTACTGGCAACAATGGGCTTTATCTCATATGTTGCGGAAAAGATCGTTCTGCCGCCTATGATGTTTCTAAGTACGGCAATCGCTTTCAGTGTGGACGTCTTGTCGATGGGGATCGCTTTCGTATAGAGCTTGCTGTTTTTTGTCGGCATCGTACCATCCGACGTGTAGTATATCTTTGCGCTTCTGTTGCGCGTTGAGAGTTCCAGTTTCTGCGGCCCCGTGTAGTTGCCTGCGGCCAGCGAGCCGGTGATTTCGTTCAGCTGGCTCACGATGATCTCATAGGTCAGGCGCGCCACGTCGCCGCGCTTAATGACGGCGCCCTTGCCAAAATCCAGACCCTCAAGGATGCCCCTGTCCCGCGCGACGCTGATATAGCCGTCCGGCCAGCCGCCCGCCTCTATCGCCTCTTTGCCGTAGCCTGCGCCGGCGACCAGCATTTTCACGGCCTCCTCGAACTTCACGTTGTCAGCCGGCAGAAAGCGTCCCGTGCCGTCGCCCACGATGATGCCCATCTCCGTCGCGAGGTTGACGTAGCCGCTGGCCCAGTTGCCTGCGGGGACATCCGAATACGGCGTTTCCCCAGCTTTTGACAGAGCCTTGGCTTCCAGTCCTTGGAAGCGCAGGGTTATCGCCGTCACCTCTGCCCGCGTGATGTCGCGGGACTCTCCGAAGCTACCATCCGGGTAGCCGTTAAGGATGCCCAGCGCCGCCAGGGAGTTGGCGGCCATCGCGGTTTCCGCTGAAACGTCTGCGAACAAGGCTTTTGGCGCTCCTTGCGCCAAGACAGGCGCGAGAGCAAGCCCCACGAACAGGCAGAGCGCCAATAGGAGGCCAAGAACCCGCTTGGCTTTTTGCAGCGATGACGGCATAAAAAGCTCCTTTGAGTGTATTTTACCGAGCTTTCCAGATGACATGCAATAAAATTGTAATCGTAATACTTAAGATGAAATTAGTATCTTACAGGCGCAAAACCGCAAAAAATAACAAAAAGCCAGCCAAAAAACACAGGCCAGCCGCGCAAACGGCGGGCCGCGTTTTCAGCTTTCCTGGGCGAGCGCCCTTGCCTCCCACATCAGCGCCAGCAGCTCCAGCAGGCTGCGGAACTGCACCGTGGCGCTGCCGCTCTTGCAGTCCGTCCACTGCACCTCGCCCTGCCAGCTGGCGTTCTGCCTGTACTGCAGCCTGATCACGAACGACAGCCGCAGCGCTTCTCCGCCGCCGGGCGATCCGGCGCCGTGCTTGCGCTCGCGCTCGCCAGCAGCATGGCGAGCGTCGGCTTGGCGCTCGCCTGCGACGGCGCCGCCGGCCGCCCCCGCGCCGCCCTGGGGCATGGCGCGGCCCGCGCTCGCGCCGCGAGGCTCGCCCGTGCCGCGAGCGGAGCCAGCGCCGAGGGCGAGGTTTCCGCTGGGCGCGATGCCCGCGCCCGCGAACGCGCCGCCCCGCGCGGGCGGGCCGCCCCCTGCCCCTGCGGCCAGGGCGCCGGCGGCCGCCGGATTGCCGGCCTCCGCGTCCCACGTGCGCAGCCTGTAGCCCTTCTGCGGATAGTCATATGTGTCGGCGATGCCCTGCAGCGTCGCCACGAACTCGAAAAGCGTGCGGAACCCGTACTCGCTCCTGGAATACAGGTGCGTTATGCTGCCGGACATGTCCGCGCCCGACGCGCCCGTCACGTTGACGACGAACGTCGAGGCGCTCGATCCTATGTGAACCCTCACGCGCGTGCGCTTGTCCGCGAAGCCGGCGTCCTGCGCCGCGCCCGGCCCCGGGCGCGCGCCTCCCGCGCCCCCCGCCGGGGCGTCGCCGCCGCCCTGAGCGGCGCCCTGAGCGCCGTCGCCGCCCGTGCGCTCCGAAAAGCCGGCGCCCGCAAATTCGGGCCTATACTCCAATTCGCCCATGCTCATGACCATTCCTTTCCAAGCCCCGTGCCAAAGTTCGAGCGTGAAAACTTGCTTTTTTTAGCCTGCGGCCGTCCATTTTCGAGTTTTGGCACAAAACCCGGTCGCGAAAGCGGGCTTCCGCGCATGTCCTATTATGCCATTATACCACAGCGCAATCGCATTGCGCTCGCATAGCAATCTCACGCGAATTTCACGGCCGCGCCCGATGCCCGGCCACCGCCCATCCGCGCCCGGCGCCCGCCTTTCCAGCGTTTCGCGCCCAAAATGCCAGCGCCCCGCCGTCCGCGCCCCCCGCACTCCGCGCCGCCGCCCGCGCCGCTACAGCTTCATCAGCGACGCGTACTCCAGCCTTATGCCAATCTTGCCCGCGCCGGCGTCCGCGCGGGCGCAGAACGACGTTTCGATCCTGCCCATGACCCTCATGTTGTCCTCGGCGGAAATGGACGGCAGCAGCAGCAGCAGCTGGTCGTCGTTCCACTTGCTCACGACGTCGCCGGACCTCAGCGTCCGGACCGCTATGGCGATCAGCGCCTCGAGGGCGTCCTTCATCTCCTTCTGGCTGGCCTCCTGCCCTGGGTTGCCGATCAGCGTCGCCAGGCACAGGAACTGCGAGAAGCCCTGCCTCGGCATCCTGCGCGTTTCCAGCTGGTAGATGGCGCGGAACACGTCCAGGTCGCAGTAAAACGCCCCGCGCTCGCTCGCCTCCTCGTTGAGCCTTTCCTGAATCTCGCTCAGGTCGGCCTGCTTGAGCCCGCCGTGCTTCTTGATCCTGTCATACGCCTGCCTGAGCGTCTGCGTCGGCTTTATGCCCATCTCCCTGTACAGCATCGACGTTATGTACTGGTAGTGGGCCTGGGCCTGCACGATTTTGCCCATGTCGATGAGCGTGTCTATGAAAATGGCGTGGAATATGTCGTCCATGACGTCGTTCGCGAATATCTTCTCGCACAGCGCGAGCACTTCCTGATAGCGCCGCTCGCCCCGCAGGAGCGTGGCCAGCTCGCTGCCGCATTCGAGGAATATGCGGCTGTACTTGTTGCGGCTGGCGATTATCCAGTTGTTGTAGATGTACTCCGGCAGATATTCGCCCTGGTACAGGTCTATGGCGCCCTGGTACAGCCCTATCGCGGCGCCCGGATCCGCCGCCCGCGCCGCCCTCGCCCTGGCGGCGAGGCCCTCGAACTCCTGCGCGTCGAGCCAGTAGTCCGAGCGGGTGTTCCAGTAATAGCTGTTGCTCGAGTACATGATGTAGTTGCCGGCGGTCCCGCCATCGCCGTTGCCCGTTGCCCCTGCGGGCGCAACACCAGCGGCGCCTGCGGATGCGGCGCCGGCAGCGCCTGCGGATGCGGCGCCCGTCGAGCCGGCGGGGCCGCTTGCGGCGCCCGCGCCCGCATGTGCGCCAGCAACGGCCGCAACACCCGCAGTACCCGTAGCACCCACAGCATCCGTAGCACCCGTAGCATCCGCAGTACCCGCAAGGCTGCCATCGCCGCCATCGCCGCCGCCCGCGGCCGCCGGCTGCCCGCCCCCCTCGCGCCTGTCGTCGGGCGCATCGATGGCCCTTCTCAGGCGGTAGACCAGGTTCTGCAGCGAGGCCGCGGGGTTGAGCCCGGAGTCGTCCTCCCCCCAGACCGCCTCATAGCAGTCCAGCACGGACAGCTTTCTGTCGCGCTGAGTGATTATGTACTTGAAAAGATCCCACATCTTCTTGGAGCGCCCGGAAGTCTTGAGCACGCTCTTGCCGTCCTTGATCAGGCGAAATCCCCCGAACGTGTATATTTTGAGGCCGACAGCCTCTCTCTCGCCGGTTTTCGCGTCAATCATTTTTTATGGCCTTTCTTTCGCGCAGGAAAAGCCGGATATCGGGTTCGCCGACAAGCGGCAGCACTTGAATGAAAAGCGGGGAGTGGCCTGCGGCGCCGGCGGCGGGCGCGCCGGGCGGGGCCGGCTCCGGCCGCGAGCCAAAATGCCCCGGTTCCGGGGCCGCGCCGGACGGATCCGAGAGCTCGGCGGCTGCTCGCGCGGCGGCTGCGCCAAACGGCGACGCGGGATCGCCGGGATCGCCGGGATCGCCGGCGGCCGTGCGCGCGCCGACTGAGCGCGCGCCTGCCGGGGTCGGCGCAAGGGCTGCCGCCGGCGCGTCCGAGGCGCGCGCCGCAATCTCGCGCTGCTCCTGCGGCCCCCGCCGCCCTATTTCCTGCGGCTCCTGCCGCCCCATCTCGCGTTGCTCCTGTTGCCCTATTTCCTGTCGCTCCCGCTGCCCCATCTCGCTCTGGCCTATCTCGCGCGCCATCGTGTCGCTCAGCGCGACGGCGCGGCCCACCTGCCTGTGCAGTGCGCCCTCGTCCATCGCCTTGCCGGAGATGTAGAGCATGAATATCTGCCTGTCGTTCCACTCGCACAGGATGTCGCCTTTCCTGAACGTCGCCTTCATCGCGTTTATCAGGCCGGCCATGTTGTACCTCTGCGCGTAGTACGACTGCTCCCTGTCGCCGTCCGGCGCCTCCAGGATGCAGACATACGCGCAAAACGCCATGCGGAGGGCAATGTGCTGTATCGCGTGGCAATAGCTGAAAAACATCTCCTTGTCGCACACGATGGCGCCCTCGTTGCTCTTTTCGAGCTCCTCCAGCTGCGCCCGGACGTCGCTGGGGGTCATGCCGCGCGTGTGGCTGATGTCGCGCAGGGCGCTGCGGTACGCGGATTTCAGCTGTATCGAGTTCAAAAACGCCTCGCCGGCGGCGCCGCTCGCCGCGCACTGCTCGTAGTGCCGCGCGGCGTCGGCCGGGCAGCCCGACTTGCGCAGCGCGTCCATGTACGCCTCGTGGAAAAACTCGTCGGTCTTCTCGAACTGGAGCGCGTCCTGGCACAGCGAGATGATCTCGTCGTATTTTTCAAGCCGGCCGCACAGCTCGGCGTACAGCTCCACGATCCGGAACCACTGCCGCCTGTAGTTCAGCCGGAGCGGGACGATCCAGCCGGCGTCGAAGGCCGGCTCCGGCAGGAAGCCGCTCCCGTAGACGGCGATGGCC
>JAISFK010000212.1 GCA_031263625.1 Clostridiales bacterium | reverse complement strand
GTTATGGCGGTCAGGCGGCTTTTTTGGCGGCGGTTTCGAGTTCGGCGGCGGCGCCGTTTTTTGCCATGCCTAGCGCACAGGCCGTCCCTCCCGCGATTATGTTCAGGTAGTACGTGAGGAAGCGCCACACGAGCATGGCCGGCATGAGGGAGGCCGCGCTGAAGAACAGCGAGAAAAACACGTAAAAGCTGCCCTCCGCTGCGCCGGACGCGCCGGGGCTGGGGATGAACGCCGTTATCATCATGATGATGGACTGCGCGCACAGCATGAGCAGGATCGGCGCCCCGGACAGGCCGAAGCTCCTGTATATGCAGAAGGGGACGGAGAAATAGGCCAGAAACTGGGCGATTGTGAGCGCGTAGGCCAGGAGCGTGGCGGGGAGGCTCTTTCCGAATCTGTCCGAGCACTCGTGAAAGAGGCCCAGCTGGCCCTGTATGGCCGCCAGCGTCTTTTCGGGGCGCCTGACGAGCCTTGTTTTGCCGAGGATCGACACGGCGAAGCGCGAAACGGCCCCGGACAGCCTGCCGCTGGCGGAAAGCGCGTGCATGGCCGCCACGGCGAGCAGGTTCAGCGCGAGGCCCGCCGCGACGAGCGCGAAAAAGTAGGGCACGCGCGCCGCGAAGAACCCAGAGCCGAGCGCGACGGAGGCGACGGCCATGGCCGTCAGGCACGTCTGGTATATGATGGACTTCGTGAGCAGGATGGAGCCGGCGACGCCGACGTCGAGGCCGCTTTTCGACATCGCGTAGAGTTGCATGGGCTGCCCGCCCGTCGCGAAGGGCGTGACGGCGTTGTAGAACAGCCCGACGACCCCGGTGCGCGCGGAATTCGCGAACCTGTACGCCCCGCTCGCGCGCAGAGTGAGCGTCTGCAGCACGGCGGCTTCGAGCAACCAGTACAGCGCGGCCGCGAGCAGGGCTGCGGCGAACCAGCGCCCGTCAATGCCGGCGAGCGCGCGGAGCAGGCCGGACAGCCCGTCGGCGCTCGCGGCGAACCACACGAGGGCCGCCATCGCCGCCGCCGCGCTGAACAGGCCCAGCAGCCGGCCTATACGGCCGCGCTTCGGCGCACTCTGGCCGCGCGGCGCTACTGCGTCCCAGCCGTTCGGCGCCACCGAGTTCCGATTGCCCGGCGCTCCCGCGTTCCGGCTGTCCGGCATTTCTGCGCCTGCCTTCGCCTTCGCTTCCGCATTTGCGGCCGCGCCCGCTTTCGCCGCGCTGAACAGGCCCAGCAGCCGGCCTATTCTGCCGCGCTTCGGCGCGCTCTGGCCGCGCGGCGCTCCCGCGTCCCGGCCGTATAGCGCTTCCATGTCCCGGCCGTTCGGCGCCTCCAAGTCCCGATTGCCCGGCGCGCTCGCCTCAGCCTTGCGCGCCGCGCCGTCGCGGCCCGTATTCTCGGCGCCGCAAGCGCCCTGCCGCTCGTTGGAGTCGCCGCGCTTTGCGGCATGGCGATTCTCCGTCATGCCGCCGGCCGGCCGCCCGCGCCGGCCCCCTTGAGTATCTGCGTGTAAAATTCGTCCCACATGCGCAGGATGTGCTCCCTGTCGTAGAAGGCCCGCAGATGGCGCGACTTGCCCTGCCATAACGCGTACTCCTGCCTGTCGCCGGCGAGCCTGCCGATGGCCTCGGCGAAGTCCCCGACCGAGCCGCCCTTGAGGTAGCAGTCGAACAGGATGGGCGGGTACGCCTCGATGTCCCTGAGCAGCAGCGGCTTCTCGCAGCACGCGGCCTCCAGGATGGACATGGGGAACAGCTCGCTGTACGACGGCAGAAAGAGCAGGTCGCTCGCGTTGTAGACGGCGTTCATGTCCTCGCGCTCCACCATGCCCAGAAACCGGACGTTTTCGGGCAGGCGGCCGAGCATGGACTTGATCTCGTCGTAGCCGGACGACATCTTTCCGAACGAGAAGCCGCCGGCCCACAGGAACTGCGCGTCGGGCAGCGCCCTTGCCACGGATATGAAGTCGGCGACGCCCTTCCTGCGCTGCAGCTGGCCGACGCCCAGCACGGTGAAGCGCCCGCCGCCGATGCCCAGCGCCTCCCTGCGCGCGGCCGCCTCGCCGCGCGGCATGGGGGAGAAGCCCTCGCAGGCGACGTAGTTCGGTATGTATTTCACGCGGGCCGCGTCTATGCCGTAGCCGGCCAGCTTTTCCGCGAACACGGGGTTCACGACGACGAGGTAGTCCATGCTCTTGTAGAAGGCTATGAGGTACTTGTAAAATATCTGGCGGAACACGGGCGGGATCTGGAGGCTGTCGTCAACCGTTTCGGGGAGGAAATGCACGTAGCACACGGACACGGCGCGCCTGCCCAGGAGCCTGTTGTGAATGAAGAAATGCGGGTCCACGGTGTGGTAGTGGTTGATGTCGGCCGGAGGGCCGGCGAAGCTCGCCTGTATGCGCTCGAACATGCGCGCGCAGTCGCGGATCAGCGCCTCGGCCGCCTCGCTCGGCGCCCGCCCCCCGATTTGCGCCCATGCCGCGTCCAGCGCCCGCCATCCGTCCAGCGCCCGCCATCCGGCCTGAGCCCCCGCGCCCGCGTGGGCGGGCAAGCCGTGCCACGCATTTGAGCTTGCCTGAGCCGGCAATTCGGGCGACGCGCCCGCGCCCGCGCCTGCCTGGGCTGGCAAGCCAGACTGCGCCCCTGCGCCTGCCTGGGCCGATAAACTGGGTTGCGCGTCCGCGCCCGTTTTGGCCGGCAGTTCGGGTTGCGCGCCCGCGCCTGCCTGAGCTGGCAAGCCAGACTGCGCCCCCGCGGCGCCGCCCGCCCCAGTTCCAGCCACGGCCAGGGCCCCTGCTCCGGTTGCAGGCTCGGCTTGCGCATGGGCGCCCGCCAGATCACTCGCCTCGGCTTGCGCGCGCGTTGCCGCCTCGGCCTGCGCCCCCGCGGCGCCGCCCGCCGCCCGCGCGCCCGCCTCGATCGTGAACTTGCCGCTCAGGCCGTCCATGACCAGCCTGACCTGCTCCTCGTAGCACGACGCCACGCCCTGGCCCTTGACCCTGTGCGCGGAGGATATCATTCTTATGGTATGCCTGGACATGATCAATGCAGTCCTTTCTGACTTTCAGGCTTTCTGGCTTGCTATGGGTCTATTCTACGAAAAAGATATTAAAACCTCATGAAGAATAAATATAAACTTTCTTTCAAATAAGAATAAATAGTGTTTGAAATAGCCCGCATGTTGTTATATTTAAAAAGTGAAGCTTTTATTGGAGAGGTGGCCTGTATGCCAGAGATAATTCTGGGCCTGGACGTGGGATCCCAGAACATAAAAATTGCGCTCGCGAAGCGCGACAAGCGCTTCGCGCTGCTGGGCGCGGCGGTCGTCAAAACGCCCGACGGAGCGGTGCTGGACGGCGAGATAGCGTACACGGGCGGCATAGCCCAGGTTCTGAAGGGCTATATCGCCGAGAGCGGCGCGAAGCCCGACTGCATTGCGGCGTGCGTCAATTCGCCGAACATAGTGACGAGGCTCGTGCGGCTGCCGGGCGTCGCCCAGCCGGAGGTGCCGGCGGCGGTTCGCTTCGAGCTGCTGAAGCTGTTTCCTTCCATTAAAGAGACGCACGCCATAGCCCAAAAGGCCGTGAGCTCCGACGCCGAGAGCGCGGCGGTTTTCGCGGCGCTGTGCCCGAACAGCCTGCTCGGCGCGTATTCCGCGCTGTCGGACGAGCTGGGGATCCCGCTCAAATACGCCGACGTCCGCGCGAACGCGCAGGCGAAGGCGCTCGCCCGCTTTTTTGGGCTGGAGCGCGGCGAGACGGGCCTGATCGTCGATCTGGGCTATCGCTCCACGCAGATAAGCGTCGTCAGCAACGGCTGCGCGCTCGTATCGAGGCAGGTGGCGGCCGGGGTCGCCGCCTATGACGCCATGCTCGCGGAGAGGGCGGGCGTCTCGCGCGCCGACGCCGAAAAGGCCAGGCAGGGCGGCGACTTCTCCGGCATCGGGCTCGACGCCTCCGAGCTGGCGCGGATAGCGGGCGCCTGCTTTGCGGAGATCGAGGAGCAGGCGAGGCAGACGGTCGAGTTTTACGAATACGAAAAGCCCAAGGAGCACATCGGCTTTGCGGCGGCCATCGGCGAGGGGGGGCTGATCCCGGACATAGACGGTTTCTTTGCCGCGCCGCTGGGCCTCAAGCCCAGGACGCTTCCTGCTTCCGCGCCGGGCGTGCCGGCCGGCGGGCACAGCGCCAAGCTGCTCGCGGCGGCCGTCGGCGCCTGCCTCCAGGACGGCGCGCGCCCCGGCCAGGACATCAACTTTGTCGAGAAGCCCGAGGCCGGGCGCGGAGGGCAGGCCGGGGGCGCCCTCAGCAGGCTGGTTCCCGTCGCCTTCGCGGCGGCCGCGGCGCTGCTCGCGCTCTCAATACTGGCGTCGGTGTACTTTGGCGCTTCGCGGCGCTCGGCCGCGAGCCAGATTGAGTCGATAAAAGACTCCATAAGCGCCGATTCGGGCGTGTCCGAGCTGGAGGCCCGAATCAAGGACGCCGAGCGGAAGCTCGACGACGCGCAGAGCGTGTCGCAGGCGCTGGCGCAGTCGGGCGCGGACGCCGCGGGGGCGCTGGAGGCGCTGACGCGCGAGGCGCCGGAGGATCTGTTCGTCGTCAGCCTGAACATGCTCAGCGCGAGCGAGATCGCGCTGACGGGCAAGTCGAAGGACTACGGCAGCATCGCGAATTTCGCGCTCCTGCTCCGCGAAAGCGGCGAATACGGCAGCGTGTCCATCAATTCCATATCGGCGAACCGGCTGTCGTCCGACGAGATCGCGGACTACGGATTCACTATGACGCTGCGCGTCTAGGAGCTGGCGCTGGGGCGGCAGCTGTTGCGGAGGCTGGGGCTGGCGCTGGCGCTGGGGCGGCAGCTGTTGCAGAGGCTGGGGCGGCAACTGTTGCGGCTGTTGCGGCGGATGCGGTTGTGGCGGTGGCAGCTGTTGCGGCGCCTGAAGATGTGGTGGATGCGGTGGCAGTTGCGGCTGTGACGGTTGCGGCAGCAGCTGTGGCAGCGGTGGCTACGGCAACCGTGGCAGCGGTGGCTGCGGCAGCGATGGGTAGGGCGAAAGCAAGAAAATAAAACGGCCGCGCTGCGCGGGCAGGGCGGCATTTGAAGCGGGGGGTTTATCGCATGGCGGAAAAAGATGGCGGCAAGGGCGGGCGCGGGGTTTTCGGCCGGCTGTTTTCAGCGGGCGGGGGCGGCGGTAGCCGGGCGGGGCGCGGCAGCCGGATGTCAAGCGCGGAGTTTGTCGTGGCCGCCGCCGTGCTGCTGTTGCTCGAAGGCGTCCTGCTGGCCAATTTCATGGTCATGCCGTTCAAGAGGGATGCCGACGATGAGCGCAAGCGGCTGGACGGATATGTCGCCGAGCAGAATGTCTACGAGGCCAACAAGCAGAACGCGGAGCAGCGCCAGGCGTATCTCGCGGAGCTGAACGGGAGGCTGGCGGAGCAGGAGGCGTTGCTGCCCGCCGCGCTGCACAACGAGGACATATCGCTGAAGATCGGCGAGTACGCGCGGGCGCACAATATAGCGGTGGAGTCCGTCGCGTTCTCGCAGAGGGAGCTGGCCAGCCCGCGCGAATACGCGGCTGTGGCCGGCGTGGCTTCGGCAGCCGGCGGCGGCGGATCTGCGGAGGCGGGCGGCGACGCTGCGGCTGCGGCCGCCGTGGGCGCTCAGGGCGCGGCAGCGGACGGCGCGGATGGCGCTGCGGCTGCGGCAGGCGGCCAGTCGGCAGCGGCGGCGGGGAGCGGCCAGGGGGCCGTCGAAAGCGCCTTGGCAGATGCCGATAAGATAGTCAACGGCCTCGGAGGGCTTTCGGGCCAGCAGCAGGGCGGCGCGGCTGGCGCGGCTGGCGCGTCGGGCGCCGCAAAGACCATGAGCGTTCAGGGCGTGCAGGTCAGCTTCGTTTCCGAGGCGCACACGATAGCCGAGTTTCTGAAAGCCATAGGCGACGGGGAGAGCAACGCCAGAATCAAGAGCCTGTCCGCGGCCAGGGAGCAGGAGGGCGTGATCAAGGGCCTGCTCGCGCTCGAATACGTGTCGCTGTCCGCAAGCGCGGAAGCGGACGAGTCCGGGCTTTACGGGCCGCAGCCGCACGGGGCCAAGGACAGCCTGTTCCAGAAATACGAGGGCTATGTGGAGGAAGGCGTCGATCCCACGATCCTGCTAGTTTCGTCCGACGACGACACGGATCCGAACTTCTATATGATCCTGAACCCGGCCACGAGCAACGACACGAAGATGACGCTTGGCGTGTTCCCTAGAACCGAAACGGCCGTCTACTTTAACGCGAACAACGCGGCGCGCGCGAAGCTGACGGTCAGCGGCGACGCGGATCAGCTCGAATACTCGTATGCCCTCGGCTCCGGCATCAGATCCGAGAAGCGCAGGCTTGAGCTGGTTGACGGGAAGATTCGGCTCGACGTCATTTCGCACCCGCGGAGCGACGAGGACGACAGGGTGGCGGTGCTGCTGGACGTGGAGAACAACACGGGCCTGCCGCTTGAGATTCGCGTGAGGAACGACGACGTGCTCAACCCGCGCTTCCATCTGGGCGCCACGTCGGGCGACGTTTCGACAGCCGAGTGAGGCCGGGCGAACGGGGACAGGCGAATTAAGGCAATGCGAGTAGCGGGGATGGGGCGAATTAAGGCAATGCGGATAATGGGGACAGGCGAATGAGGGCAGGGCGCATGGGCGAGAATTTTAATAGGGATGGTCATGGCCGATGAAAGAGGCGGGGGCGCCGGGCGCGGGCGGCAAGGCGCGGCGGCGGGCGATGGCTGAAAAAGGCGCGAGCAGGGGCGCGGGCTCCGCGAAGCGAGGCGCGAGTGCGCATTTCGCGGAGTGGGATGCGGTTGCGCATTTCGCTAAGCGGGGCGCGAGTGCGCACTCCGCTAGGGGAGTTGCGCCTGCATATTTCGTGGAGGGGGGCGCGGCTGCGCACTCCGTGAAGCGGGGAGCGGCTGTGCGCGCCGAGGGCGGGGTTGCCGCCGCGCGCGCCGAGGGCGGCTTCACGGTCATAGAGTTGCTGATCGCGTTCACGATACTGGCCATCGTGTCGGGCTCGCTGTTTCAGATTTTTTACGTGGCGTCCGCGAACAACGCGAGAGCCGAGGAATACGACAGGGCGAACGGTCTGGCCGTGACGGCCGTCGAGCTGTTCAAGGCCGAGCCGTCGCCTCGCGCGGGATATGCCGTGCTGGCGTACTACGACGCCGACTGGCGCGAGCTTCCGGCCGGCGTTTCACCGGAGGCGCGCGCGGAGGCGGCGCTGGATGCCGGGCAAATTGGCGCTGGGCTGATCAGCGCCGGGCAGGGTGACGCTGGGCTGGTCGGGGCGTGGCAGACGGGGGCCGGGCAAATTGGCGCTGAATTGGCGAGTGCCGAGCTGGCGGGCGCGGGGCAGGCTTTGCCCGCCGGAAGCGGATCCGGCGGCGCGGGCGGATCCGACGGCGCCGGATTAGGCGCGCTGTCCAACATGGCGGCCTACGCGCTGCTGGGCGGGCAGATCGAGACTTTGCCGCCCGAAGGCGCTGCCTACGCGCTTGTGTCGGAAACGCGGGAGGAGGACGTCCCGCTCCCGCCGGATTCAAACTATATGCTGGGCGCGGCCGAGCTGGCCCTGGGCGCCCAGGAAAACTACCGCATCGTGATATCCGAGGGCCCCGGCGGCTTTGAGATACGGCTGAACGGCCTGCCGCAGGCGGTGAACAGCTCGCGGATCCAGAGGGCCGTGCCCATCAATTTGGTGTTCTCGCAGAGCGGCATATTGCCAAAGAACGTCGTCGTCGTGAACGACACGGGGACGCCGGCGCAGATCAGCGTGTTCGGGGTGCCTGGCGCCGCGTCGGGCGCCGGGGTGTTTGCCGCGCTGGATGGCGGGGCGTCCGCTGCGGCGGGGAGCGGGGCCGGCGCCGGGGCGGCGAGCGGGGCCGGGGCGGCGGGAGAGCCGGACGCGCCGGCTGATTCGGGTGGCGCGGCGGGGTATATCAGCGTGTCGGCCGCACAGGGCTCGGTCGGGGTCGCGTACTATCAGGGCGAGCTGAGGGCGCCGGAGAGCAGGCTGTTCCGGTTCGGCGCCGCCGTCCTGGA
>JAISFK010000367.1 GCA_031263625.1 Clostridiales bacterium | reverse complement strand
CGCTCCGCAACAAGCCCAACCGGCGGCGGCGAACAGGGCGGGGCCGAGCGGCCTTGCCCGCTTTGGCATTGCAATCGGGCCCGCCCCCAGCTCGCGCTTCGCTCACGAGCCCGTTGATTTGTAGCGCCGCAGGCCGGCGCGGAAAAAGGCATAGCTCGGCACCAAAAACAGCGGGCCGGCCAGCGGCGCGAGCGCGTAGAGCGCCCCCCGCTCCATGTCCAGCAGGTACAGCAGCGGGTAGTACTGGAACATCGCCAGCGGGACCACGAACGTGAGGAACGCCAGCACGCCTTTCCCGTACACAGAAAACGGGTAGCGCCCGAACTCCCGCCCCCCGTCCGTGAATATGTTCATGAACTCCAGGCCCTCGACCGTGAAGAACGAAAACGCCGCGTATACGAGGAACAGACCGAAAAATACCAGGCTCCCGCAGGCGACCATCAGGCAGAGCGTCAGAATCTTGCCCGCGGTCCACGCGACGCCGCTGTTCGGAATCGCGTAGCAGAACACGAGGACGGCCTGGAACAGCCTGCCGAGCCGCGTAAAATCCATCTTTGACGCGAGCACCTGGAACACGGCGCTCCTCGGCCTGACGAGCGCGCGGTCGAACTCCCCGTTGCCCAGCATGCGCGGGAACAGGTCAAAGCCGCGCCCAAGCATCTCCGCCGCAGAAAACGCCATCAGCACGGCGGCGAAGCACAGCAGCGCCTGCCCGAACGAAAAGCCCTCGACGGCGTTGAAGCGCGAAAACATGAAATACACGCCGAGCAGCGCCGTGAACGATATGAGAAACTGCCCGATCGCGGACATGAAAAAAGACGCTTTGTACTGCATCTGGCTTTTCAGGTGCATGGCGAAAAACTTCATGTACAGCCGCATGGCGGCAGCCCCTCCTTTTTCAAACTCGCCCTTTTCAAGCTTTTCAAGCTTATCCTCCCTGCGCGACGACTCTTTTCAGCGCCCGGCCCATCAGCAGCCGCCCGGCGAGCAGCAGGGCCGCGAGCCAGAATATCTGCAGCGCGATCCCCTCCCATGCGCCCGCGCCCGCGATGTTCCCGCTGTAAATCCTCAGCGGCATGTTCTGCATCGCCGCGAAAGGCAGCAGCTCGGCCGCGGCGCGAAGCGGATCGGGGAAAAACGGCAGCGGGACCGTCGCGCCCGCGAGAAAGTCGGACAGCGTGGCGACTATCAGCCTCACCCCCAAAGGCGAGAGCGTGTAGAACAGCGAGATGTACATGAGCATGGAGAACGCCACGACCACGCCGAGCGACAGGAGCGCCGAGAGCAAGAACAGGAGCAGCCGCCCCGCGCTGGCCGGCGGCGCCATGCGGTACGGCTCCGGCAGCGCGAGAAGCGCCACGGCCAGAATCGGCGCGCAGCGCAGCGCCGCCCGCGCCAGGCGGTTGGCGGCCGCCTGGCAGAACCAGCGGCCGTACAGGCCCACCGGGCGAACCATTTCGTAAGCGATCGAGCCCTCCGCGATGGCCGCGGCGATGTCGTTCTCCCAGAACCACATCATGAACAGCGCGAGGAACGCCTGCTGCATCCAGATGTAGGAAACCGTCTGCGAAAATTCCATCGGGAAGGCTTCCGGGCTCGCCCGGTAGAACGCGGAGAAGGCGAGGATTTCCATGAAGCCCCACGCGAACTGCGTCGCCACGCCCGCGAGCGCCGCCGCGCGGTACTGGAGCGAGTTGATGAAGCGCATGCGGAAAATCGCCGCGTATTCCTTCACATGCGGAAGTCTTCTCATATGCGGTATTCCCCCATGCGCGGCGTCCCTTCCATGCGAGGCGGCATTTCTCTCATGCGCGGCAGCCCTCTCATATGCGGTATTCCCTATACAGCGAGGCGACCATCTCCTCGGACGTGGCGCCGGAAACGGAAACGTCGAGCAGCTCCGTCTGCGCCGCGAGGCGGGCTATCGCGTCCGACACCGGCAGCTCCGACGGGTCTATGGTGACGGCGAGCCGCCCCGGCTTTGCCTCGGAGAGCGCCATGCCGTCGCAGATCTCTGGCGCGCTCCCGCTGTACTCGACCACCAGCGTCTTGCGCGCCGAGCAGCGCCTTTTCAGCTCGGCAAGGCTGCCGTCCAGCAGTATCCGGCCCTTGCCGATGAGCAGAATCCGCTCGGTCAGCGCCTCGATGTCCTGCATGTCGTGGGTGGTCAGGATGACGGTCGTGCCGCGCTCGGCGTTCAGCTTCCTGATGAACTGCCGGACGGCGATTTTGGACACGGCGTCAAGCCCGATGGTCGGCTCGTCGAGGAACAGCGTCCGGGGGCCGTGCAGGAGCGACGCGGCGATCTCGCAGCGCATCCGCTGGCCGAGGCTCAAGCTCCGCGCCGGCGTTTTCAGCAGCTCGCCCATGTCGAGCAGCTCGGTCAGCTCGCCCAGCGCGCCCCTGAACGATTTCTCGTCCACCCTGTAGATGTCGCGTATCAGCTCGAAGCTGTCGATGACGGGGACGTCCCACCAGAGCTGGCTCCGCTGGCCGAACACGACGCCGATGCCGCGCACGTGGGCAAGGCGGTCGCGCCACGGCGTCCGCCCGTCAATGTCGCACGCGCCGCTGTCCGGCGTCAGTATGCCGCACATGATCTTGATGGTGGTGCTCTTGCCGGCGCCGTTAGGCCCGATGTAGCCCACCATCTCGCCGTCCCCGATGGCGAAGCTGACATTGCTCAGCGCGCGGACGAGCTCGTATTCGCGCGAAAAAAAAGCCTTGACGGCGCGCCCTAGGCCGGACTGCCGCTTGGCCACGCGGAAAGTTTTGCAGATGTCCTGAAGAACTATCATCCGTAGCGCCCCTTCCCTCTCCCAGCTTTCACTCCCGATCCCGCTCACGCGCCATCTCACGCTTCCGCTCCCGATCCCGCGCCATCTCACGCTTCCGCTCCAGAGCCCGCGCCATCTCGCGCTCCCTCAAATGCCCGTCGCCGGATTAGTACTATTATGCATCATCTGGCGCGAAAATTCAATTTGCGCTCAATTTGCGGTTCGATTTTTTGATTTTTTTTGATTTTGGCTCAATTTTGCGAGCTTTTGCGAGCTGCGTTGCATGGGGGGCGAACGGGCGGGATTTACGGGAATGCGGATTTGTATTAAAATGTATTGGGAGGGGGGATCAAATGCCCATCAGGAACATTGCGGCGCTTTTGCTCGCGGTCGCCATGCTGTTCGCGCTAACGGCGGCCGACGCGCGATCGGGAGCCTCGAACACGCAAACATTCGCCTATGCGCCAGACTTTGCAAGCGCGATAGCCAATCCGGAGAGGGGGTATGTCGAGCATTTCAGCGGGCTGGACCATCTTCATCCGCAGGATTTCGAGGATGGCTACGCGGAATGGCTCGCCGATCCGGAATATGATTCCTGGCGTTTCGGCGGCGGCTATCTCGAACAGCTGCGCGCGCTGCGCGAAGACGGGGTCACGATGCTGGACGCCAACATATACATCAACGAATACATCGGCTCGCCCGAACTGCCGCAGCCCTTCCTGGGCGAGCTTTCCAAAGCGCTGCGCGTCGTGCGGGAAGCGAGGATGAAAATCGCCTTGCGCATAGTGTACGCGGACGACTGGACGCCTATGGCCGTCGAGCGGAACTATTTGCGGCATGTTGAGCAAATCGGGGAGGTCATTGCCGAAAACGCCGACATTGTGGCGAGCCTGTCCGCAGGGATACTCGGCCCGTGGGGAGAGTGGCACAACGACGACGGCTATGTCATGGTGGACAACGAGTCCTATAGGCGCGAGGATCGCCCCGAATACGAAAACAGCGCGCCGACGACGGACATAGACTCTCCTGAGCAGGGCGCGCGGCGCTATAGGCTCGTCAAGCAGCTGCTCGACCGCACGCCGGATACCGTGCCCGTTCTAATTCGCTACGCCGAATTTCTCATGGAGATAAAAGCGCTGGCGGAGAACCCCCCGCAGGGCATGGCCGCGCTGACGCAGGCGCAGCTCGACCGCCTGGGCCTGCACGACGACTCGTTCGCGTCGTTCGCGCTGAGCCATGTGCGCGGCGGGGGCTGGGCGGAGGGATTCTACCCATACTGGGATGACAAAGGCTACGACCAGGCCGGGGACGCGGCGGCGTTTGCGGCCCGGCTCGAGACATCGTATGGCGGCGACGTCCTGCAGCACGGCGAAACGGGATGGTATCCTGACGACGCCCCCGGCTTCGACGCGGGCGATCCGCTGAGCGACACAAGGGCGATCGACGCGGGCGGGCAATTAGCGCTTGGCGAGGCTGCGGCAAGAAAGCTGACCATGATAAACCGTAGCTGGAACGTCAGGCACATTGAGCTGTGGAAAGGCGCCAGGCTCCCCGCCTCCGGCAACGACCCCGCCGAGAGCGCCTACGCTCGCCTCGGCCGCAAGCTCGGCTACAGGCTTCGCCTCGATGCCGCAGAGTTCACGGCCAGCGCAAAGAGCGGGGACTCTTTCAGCATCAGCGCGACAATTTGCAACGACGGCTACGCGGGCGCCATCGGGCCGCGCCCGGTGTTTGTGGTGTTCGATGACGGCGCCAGCCGCTACGACGTCGAGCTCGCGGGCGTGGACGCACGCAAATGGCGGAGCGGCGAAAACAGGCTGGACGCTTCGGCGGCGCTCCCCTTGGATATGAAGGCGGGCGAGTACACGGTCGCGCTATGGCTTCCGGATCGCAGCGAGAGCCTGCGCGGCCTGCCGGAGTATTCCGTGCGATTTGCCAACAGGGGCGTCTGGTGCGAAAGCAAGGGCTACAACTGCCTCGGCACGATTATAATTTCATTTTAGCCTCGCTTTAAGCGCCGCCCAACCGCCTTCCACCGCCCGATGTTCCGCGTCTCCTTGTCAAACTCCGCGCCCACTTTCACTATTTTGCGGCCGTCCGCCTCGTAGGGGATCGCGTACCCTTTCCCGTTGATCTGGCGCAGCGCCGCCTCCGCCGTGCCGTCCAGCTTGAACTCGAACACGTATATCGCCTCCTCGGTCCACACCACCAGGTCCGCCCTGCCGGTCGCGATGTGCGATTCCGCGCGGGCGAACTGGCCCATCAGCGTGAACACCAGATAGAACACGAGCTGGTAGTGGCGCTCCTCCTGGGTGTTGAGCTCATACGGGATGTTCGCGAAGAACGAGCGCATGCGAGTCATGAAGCCGTCCACGTCGCCTTTGCGCAAGTCGTCTAT
>JAISFK010000353.1 GCA_031263625.1 Clostridiales bacterium | reverse complement strand
ACGCTGTTCTGCGGCGACAATGTGGGGCTGTCGGACAACGCGGATTTTGGCCGCGTGCTCAGCGCGTCCTCGCTGCGCCGGGAGGGCGGCGCGACGCCTTTTGTGTTTGAGGGCGAGTATCGCGTCGAGCTTACGGAGGCTTCCGCGCCGCGAAACTTCGCCAAGATCCTGTTCGGCAGCGAGGGCTGGGCGGGCTACCCGTCCATTCAGGTCGCGTTCACGCGCCTGTCCGTGGTCCTGAGCATCGTCGCGAACAGGCTGGCGGGGCGCGACGTCGCGCTCTACAGCGTTTCGACGCTCGCCGCCATGCACGCCGCGCTGTTTGCCGCCGCCGTCGGCTTGCTGTTCGCGCAGATACGCATGAGGCGCCTGGCATTTGACGCGCTGTTCAAGTGCGCCGCGATCCTCGTGCTGTGCGACACGGGATATACGGCGTATTTTGCCTCGTTTTACGGGGAGGCGCTGCAGATAGTGTCGCTGACGTTCTGCGCGGCGATGTTGCTGAAAATTGTCAGGCGGCGCCCGCGCTTGCCGGCGCGGCCTGGCGCAGGGGAGCAGGCGCTGGCGCAGGCGTGCGCGCAGGAGTCGGAAAAAGCGCGGGAGTCGGCGCGGGCGCCTTTGCCGGAATCGGCGTGGCCTGGCGCAGGGGACGCGATTGCGTGCGCTGCGGCTGCCGTCGCGTTTGGATGGTCAAAATTTGCCAATGTCCCGCCGGCGGCCTTGATTGCGATTGCGCTCGAAGCGATTGTTTTCGCGCGGTCGCGCGGGCCGGCACCAACGCCTGCGTCCGCGCCCGCGCCCGCGCCGCGCGGGAGAAAAGCGGTTGCGGCAGCCGCTGTCTGCGCGGCTGTTGCGGCGCTGGCCGCGCTTTTCGCGATTTACGCCGCCGTGCCCGGCTGGATGGAATCGCAGACGACGTACAACGCGATATATTTTGGCATATTGAGGGACGCGGGCGAGGGAGAGGCGGAGGGCTATCTGCGCGACATGGGCGTCAATCCCGCCTATGCGCAGCTGAGGGACACGCATTACTATGTCGATGGCATCGGCGACCGCATAAAGGCGGCGAGCGCCGCGGCAGAGCGCGCGGAGGCGGAGCGCGTTGCGGCAGAGCGCGTGGAGGCGCCGGCCGCAGAGGTGCCGGCCGCAGAGGCGATGGCATCCCAAGTGGCAATCCCCGGAGCGGAAAACGCTGAAGCGGGAAGCGCCGGGATTGCGAAAGCCGAAGCGGAGGGTGCCGAAATTGCGGGCGCCGAATCGGCGGTTGCCGCAAATGCGCCCCGCGAGGCGGTGGGCGCTGTAGCGGAGGCGGCCCTTGGAGCGCCTACCGCCGAAGCGCCAATCGAAGCGCCAACCATAGAATCCGCGACAGCCGTCTTAGCGCCCGCAGAATCCGCATTTGCCGCTGTGGCGTCCGCCGAATCCGCATTTGCCGCCGCGCCGGTTGTCGAATCCGCGCCCGCCGTTACGCCGTCTGCTGAACCTGCATTTGTCGCCATGGCGCCTGCCGAATCCGCGCCCGCCGTTACACCGTCTGCCGAATCCGCATTTGCTGTAGTGGCGTCTGCCGAATCCGCGCCCGCCGCCGCGCCACCCGCTGAACCTGCATTTGCTGCCGTGGTGTCTGCCGAATCCGCGCCCGCCGTTGTGTCGCCCGCCGAATCCGCGCTTGCCGTTACGCCGTCTGCCGAATCTGCATTTGCCGCCGTGGCGCCCGCCGAATCCGCGCCCGCCGTTACACCGTCTGCCGAATCCACATTTGGCGCCGTGGCGTCTGCCGAATTCGCGCCCGTCGCCGCGCCGCCAGTTGAACCTGCGGGCGGCAGGGCGAGGTATCTGGTTTCCAAGCCGGAGCTGCTCCTGTTTTATTTAAGGCATCCCGCGCGGCTGCTGCGGGCGCTGGACATATCGCTCAAGAACGCCGGCTTCATTCGCCCGTACTACCTCTCGAACTTTGGGGCGCAGCGCCCCCGGCTCAGCTTCGCCGGCAGATTTTCGCTCTGGGGGCGCTTTCGGGCGCAGGCGGGCTTCGACACCGCGTATGGCACGCTTGCGCTGATGCTCGCCTCGGCGCTTGCGCTGTGGTGGGCGGTTTTTCGCCGCGCCCCTGGCCGCGCCCCCGGCAACTTGCGAGGCGGCAGGCGAGGCGGCGCGGGCGGGCGCTTTCGCGGGGCGGGGCGGGACGCGCTCGCATTTGCCGGCGCTCTATGCCTTTGCGCGGCTATCGTCTTTTACGCTTTGGCCATACCGATCATATCCAACGGCGAGGCGGACATAGCCAAGCACATGTTTCTGTATGCGCATATGTCCGATCTGCTGTTTTTGTTCGCGCTGGCCTCCGCGATGGGCTTGTTTTCCGCGAGCTCCGCGCCGGGCGAGGCGCAGGGCGCTGAATGTGGCGACGGCGGCGCCGCCGCACTTTCCGCGAGCTCCGCGTCAGGAGAGGCGCAGGACGCTGAATACGGCGCCGGCGACGCCGCCCCATTTTCCGCATGCTTCGCGCCGGGCGAGGCGCCCGCGCAAGGCCGCGCGCATATTTCGCGGAGTGTGCTTTTGGCGCGCGGTGTGGCGATATGCGCCTACCTTGCCGTCCTGCTGGCGTTGCCGCCCATCTCGCGCCAGATCGGCTCTTTCGTGGCGGCGCGCGCGAGCCATGCGGCGCCTGAAGCGGGCGCGTATGTGTCCTTTGGGCGCATGGGCGGCGGCGCGGGCAACGGCGCGAGTAGCGGCGCGGACAGTGGGGCGGGCGGCGAGCCCATTGTCTGGCGGATCGCCGCCGTAAACGGAGACGGCAGCGACAGTGACGACAGCGGCGCCTACGCCAGCGCTGGCGGCAACGACAGCGGCGCCCACGCCGATGCTGGCAGTAGCGACAACAGCTATAATGGCGGCAGCGGCGGTGCCAGCAGCAGTGGCAACGATAGCGGCGACCGCAGCGCATACACTGGCGCCGGCAGCATCTACGCCGGCAACGGCGGCGCCAACGCCGATGCTGGTGGCAATGACAGCGACAGCGACTATAATGGCGGCAGTAGCCGCGCAGGCGGCGATGGCGGCATGACGGCGCTGCTCGTGTCGGAAAGCGCCGTCGCGTTCATGCCGTTTTCGGCCGACAACAGCAGCGACTGGGAGGGCAGCGATCTCAGGGAGTGGCTGAACGGCGCGTTTCTGGAGTGCTTTTCGGGCGACGAGCTCAAGCTGATCCTGCCATACGAGCGGGACGTGCTTCTGTCGGTTGAAACGAAGGGCAGGGCGGAGCGCGGCGATCGCGATTTTTACGCCAGCCATGTCCCGTCGCTCGCCGCGCGCGGCTTTGACATGGCCTACCGACGGCGCGTCGTGGACACGGTCGCGCTTCCGGACATCAGGATGGCCGCCGCGCCGGGCAGCGCAGGCGGTGCCGCGCCCGCCCCCGGCGGCGGAGCCGCCTACTCCTACTGGCTGTGCTCGCCCTATTACAACAACGGGCAGATGGCGCGTTGCGTGTTTCCGGACGGCTTTGTGTATTTTCAGGACGCAAAGGAAGCGCTCGCAGTTCGCCCGGCCATCCTGATCGACATCGCCGCCGGCCTGCGCGCCGGGAGCGGCAGCAGGCGCGACCCGTATATTTTATACTGAAATTGTCATTGGCTGTCATTGAACACAAACCAGCAGATGCCATTCCTAAGCCGCTGGTCGTCAAGCACGAGCCACCGTATTGGCTCAGGCAGCCTGCCCCGCTGCCAGTCGCGCTCCGCGAGCCTCGCCGCGTCCCGCTCCGGCTCGGGGGCGGATTCCATGGCGGCGCGGATTGCGTATGCCGCCGCGCCGAGCTCGTGCGCCGCGACGTGCGCCACAGCCGCCGCCTGCCCCGCCGACAATGCCGCAAGCCGCGCCGCTTCCGACGCGCACTTGGCTTCCCGCGCCGCGTCCTGCGCCGCGCCCGCGAAGTCGCGCGCCTCCATCATCTTGATTTCGCCGCGCGCCCAAGCGCGGGCGGCTTCGATGGCACGGCGCGGCCGCCCGTCGTTCGGGCGAACATCCTCAAAGAAGGGCAAGCCGCGCTCGGCGCACTCGGCCGCCCAAAGCGCGAGCAGCCGGTGGTTCTCGTCGGTCAGCTCGCCGCCGCGGCGCAGCGCGATAAAGCGCGGGTCGCGTATTTTTGGCAGTATCATGGCGACGCCCCAATTCCGTATTTTTATACCCTATATTATCTGGCATCATATGGGCGCGTCAATCATCATTTCAAAATAGGCTCAAAATAGTTTGCGGCGCGCATGGGTATGCGCACGCATAATGGGTATGTATATATGACCGCCTAAAATATCCCGGCGGGCGGGCGCGCGTTTTGGCGCCGCGGTTGAATTTTTCAAAATAATTGTAATTGCCGGGGCGTTTCAGTATAATTAAGGGAATCGGGCAATGCAAGGCGAAGCGAAAGCAGGGTGCCTCCGGGCGCTGTAAAATAGCAACTTGCGGGCATAGCCCGCATTAGTCGGCAATATCGGCTCTAATAATTTTTTCAGAAAGCGGGGAGTTTATGTATTCCAACAAAGCTGTAAATGACTGGGTCAATGAGATGGCCAAGCTGACAAAGCCCGACAGGCTTGTCTGGATCGACGGATCGGAGGAAGAGCGCGAGCGCCTGACGAAAGAGGCGTGCGACACGGGCGAGATGCTGCTGCTCAATCAGGAGAAGCTGCCCGGTTGCCTGTACCACAGAACGGTCCCGAACGACGTCGCGCGCGTCGAGCAGCTGACGTTCATATGCACGTCGAAAAAAGAGGACGCCGGCCCCACGAACAACTGGATGTCCCCGGCAGACGCATACGACAGGCTCGGCAAGCTGTTCGACGGGTCGATGAAGGGCAGGACGATGTACGCCATCCCATACCTGATGGGGCCTGCGGCGTCGCCGTTCAGCAAGGTGGGCATAGAGCTGACGGACAGCGTGTACGTCGTGCTGAACATGCGCATCATGACGAGGATGGGCAAGGTCGCCATGGACTACCTCGGCGACGCGCCGTCGTTCGTGAAGGGGCTGCACTCGAAGGCCGATCTGAACCCGGAGCGGCGCTTCATCTGCCATTTCCCGGAGGACAACACGATCTGGAGCATTGGCTCCGGCTACGGCGGCAACGTCCTGCTCGGCAAAAAGTGCTTCTCGCTGCGCATAGGCAGCTACCTCGGCCGCACTGAGGGCTGGATGGCGGAGCACATGCTGATACTGGGCGTCGAGAGCCCCGACGGCAGCGTGGACTATGTGGCGGCGGCGTTCCCGAGCGCCTGCGGGAAGACGAACCTCGCCATGATGATACCGCCTGAGTACGCCTCCAAAAAGGGCTACAAGGTCTGGACGGTCGGCGACGACATCGCGTGGATGCGGATCGGCGCGGACGGCAGGCTGTGGGCCGTCAACCCGGAGGCCGGCTTCTTCGGCGTCGCGCCCGGCACGAGCATGAAGAGCAACCCCAACGCGCTGCTGACGACGCAGAAAAACACGATATTCACGAACGTGGTGCTGACGCCTGAAAAGACCGTCTGGTGGGAGGGCATGGGCGTTGACGCGCCGGAGAGCGCAACGGACTGGAAGGGCAACCCGTGGACGCCGTCCAGCCCGGAGAAAGGCGCCCACCCGAACTCAAGGTTCACGGCGCCAGCCAGGCAGTGCCCGTGCATATCCAAGGAGTGGGAGAACCCGAACGGCGTGCCGATATCGGCCATACTGTTCGGCGGCAGGCGCGCGAAAGTCGCCCCGCTCGTGTACCAGAGCTTTGACTGGGAGCACGGCGTGTTCGTGGGCGCCACGATGGGGTCGGAAACCACGGCGGCCGCGGCGGGGCAGGTGGGCGTCGTGCGGCGCGACCCGATGGCCATGCTGCCGTTCTGCGGCTACAACATGGGGGACTACTTCGCGCACTGGCTGGAGATGGGCAAGGCCATCCCCAAGCCGCCTAAGATCTTCAATGTCAACTGGTTCCGGACGGACGCGGGCGGCAAGTTCATCTGGCCCGGCTACGGCGAGAACTTCCGCGTGGTCAAGTGGGTGCTGGACCGCTGCAAGGGCGCCGCAGGCGCCGACGAGTCCGCCATCGGGTACATGCCCAAGCCGGAGGACATCGACGTCACGGGCATAGAGGACGCCGTTTCCGCAGGCACGATAAAGGATCTCTTGTCGATAGACAAGGATTCGTGGGCCGCCGAGATCGAGAGCCAGAACGAGTTTTTCGCCAAATTCGACAGGCTGCCGGCCGAGGTGAGGAAGCAGCAGGCGGCCTTGAAGGCCAGGCTCGGGCTGTAGGCTGCAGTCAGGGCTGTGTGAGCGGGAATAAGGTCTGCGCGCAGGCCGGGCTGGGGTTTGAAAGCCTGGTTCGGGTTGTAGCCGGGTCTGGAGCCGCAGGCTGTGTAGGCTGCGGCGCAGGGTATAACAGGCAGGGCAGGGCGGCGCGGCGCAGGATAGAGCGGGCATGGCAGGCAACACGGGCATGGGCATACGCCTATGCCCGCGCCGCCTTGCTATACTCGCGCGCAGTGTTGCCCGTGGCGCCCGCGCCGCCTGCGTCGCCCGCCATGCTTGCGCGCCGCGCGCGTCAGTTCAGGGCGCGCCGCCCTATCCATTTATCCGTTATTTTATTTGACCCGGACAGCGGAGTATAGTAGAATACAGTGAGTGCGCGGGTGCGCCTGGCAGGCTGGTGGCATGGAGAGCGGCACTGCGCGGTCGCCAGAGGGCGGTATAGTGCGCGGGCGCAGGGAAACGGCGCTTTATGGCAAGCGGTACGGAGCTGGCGCATGGAAATGGCGCGGCTTTCTGCGGGCAGTCGGCGATGCGTGGCGCGGTTTTGGCATACAAGGGCAGTCGGCGAGGTGTGGCTCAGCTTGGTAGAGCGCCTGGTTTGGGACCAGGATGTCGCAGGTTCAAATCCTGTCACCTCGATTATTCATTTTTTTGTTTTATGTTGATTGAGCGTTGATTTTTCATGTTTCGCATGTTATATTTATCATATCCTCATGCGAGGAACGAAAGGAAATTTAGCATGTTGCGTCAATCTATTAACACTGCCACTACCATGACGAGTTAGTATTTGTTGTCAGCCAGTCCGCCGACGACAAGTGCTAGCTCTAAAAGTCGTTGGTGGGTGAGTAAAGACATTGTTTGTTTACACCTTGCCAACGTTATTATCGGCAAGGTGTTTTTATTTTCCTGAAAGGGGGTGATCGCCCTGAGCGCATATGTGTGTTCATATTGTTCCGACGGGCTGATGACCGTCTGCTCTCCGGCAATCCAAATAAAAATAAAGTATGAAGGAGAGCGCATTTATGTCGGACTACAAAAGCAATCTCAAAAGATTGCTCCAAAAGGCTGTGGCCGAATTATACTCAGGCAACTTGGTCTTTGATGAAATTACAGATAGCGGTTTTTACTGCGATTTTGATTTGCCCGAACCGCTGAACCCGGAAAAACTCGGCGCGATGAACGATTGGCTTTCAAATAGGGATATTCCATGCTCCTTTGAACTGTCCGGCTTTTCTGGCGCGTATCTGGATGGCGACGCAAGCAAAAAAATGCTGCAGCGGATTTACGTCGCGGCTTTTGAGACGCGGGACGAATTGCGGGCGCATCAAGAAAAACTGGCAAAGGCCGCCGAACACGACCATAAACGGCTCGCCGCGCAGCTCGGTTTGTTTTCCACATCGGATGAAATCGGCCAGGGACTTGTATTGTGGCATCCCAAGGGCGCTACTATTCGCTTCCTGCTCGAACAGTTCAGCCAAGCGGCGCATTTGCTCAATGGCTACCAATGGGTCTACACGCCGCATATCGGGCGTTCGGAGCTTTGGAAAACATCGGGGCATCTCGATAATTTCCGGGACAGTATGTACAACCCCATCGACATTGACGGCGAAGAATATTACCTCAAGCCCATGAACTGCCCGTTCCATTTTATCATCTACAACAGCGAAACGCGGTCATACCGCGATTTGCCGATTCGCATGGCCGAGTTCGGGAATGTCTACCGCTACGAATTATCCGGCACCCTGCACGGGCTGACACGGGTACGCGGCTTCACGCAGGACGACGCTCACATCATTTGCACTCCCGAACAGGTCGAGGATGAAGTCGCGTTCGCGCTGAAATTTTCGCTCTATATCCTGCGTTCGTTCGGTTTGGCAGCGTTCAAGCCCTATGTTTCCACAAAGCCGAAGAGCAAGTCGATCGGCTCGGATGAACAATGGGACATGGCTACCGAAGTTTTGAAGAAAGCTGTTGTTGCCGCAGGGCTGGAATACGAAATCGACGAAGGCGGCGGAGCGTTCTACGGCCCGAAAATAGACCTGAAACTGTACGACTCCCTTGAACGCGAGTGGCAATGCAGCACGATACAATTTGACTTCAACCTGCCCGAACGCTTCAAGATGAAATACGTCGGCAGCGATGGAAAAAACCATACGCCGGTTGTAGTCCACCGTGCGCTGTTCGGCAGCATTGAGCGTTTTTTCGCGCTGTTGATTGAGCATTACAAGGGCGACTTTCCGCTTTGGTACGCGCCAGTGCAGTTCGCTGTCCTCCCAATTAAGCAGTCACACAATGAATATTGCAAAAGGCTGGAAATAGACTTGAAAAAGCAGGGGTTACGGGTCGATGCGGACTACACGCAAATTCATATGCGGGAAAAAATCAAGCGCTTTGAAACCGAAAAGATACCGTACATATTCGTAGTCGGCGATAAAGACATCGAAGCGGGCGGCTTTTCAGTCAGGAGCCGAAAACATGGGAATCTCGGCGTGATGAACCTCGAATCGCTGAATGAGCATATCAGGAACGACCTTGAGCAATGCAAACCGAAGTATATTCAGGAGGTGTAATCCGATGGGCTGGAACGAACAAAAATATCATGAAACCATAAACCAAAAACCGTAAACCGTAAAGGGCCTTCCGTGACTTTGCGGCGGGGCTTTGCGACGGGGCGTAGGCGGCACATGCCATTGCCGCCCAAGCGATTGTTCTGGCGCGAGTTTTGTGGTACAATTCATGCTAGACGATGGTTTTCCCAATGGGGCGGGACGACTTTAAGCTGGGTTTGGACGGCTTTCAGCCGAATCTGGAAAGAGGCGGCAAATGGGGGGCGATGGCATGGGCGACAGCGGCTGCATAAAAGACAAGAAGGGCTACATCTGCGACATGGACGGCGTCATATACCATGGCGACAGGCTGCTTGACGGCGTCCAGGATTTCGTGAGCTGGCTGATCGGCAACGGCAAGAGCTACCTGTTCCTCACGAACTCGAGCGAGCGCTCGCCGCTGGAGCTCAAGCAGAAGCTCGACCGCATG
>JAISFK010000303.1 GCA_031263625.1 Clostridiales bacterium | reverse complement strand
GTACAGCCGCCTGCTGCTGTCCGAGAGGCTGTTCCCGCACCTGCGGGAGACGGAGGAGGCGGCGGAGGCGCGGCTGGAGCAGGCGACGCGGGAGCTGGCGGCGCGGAACCCCCCGCCCGACAAGGCGGGCGACCCGGCGGGCTGGACGGCGGCGATGAACGCCCTGAAAGCCCAGGCGGAAGAAATGGCCCTGCACGAGCTGATCTACAGCTAGGCGGGCCCGAAGCGCCGCCCGTGCCGGAAACAACCGGCGCGGGCGGCGCTGTTTCAGCCAATGAAGCCGCCCCTCCGGGAGCCTTTTCCCAATTTGGGAAAAGCCGCATGGAAGAACTCCTGTCAGGCTCGGCAATCACCGCCGCCGAGGTTGACTCCATTCTGCGGGACGGCGGCAACAGCGGCGACGCCAGCCCGCTCCGCATCGCCGCGCGGTTCGCGAAAGGAGCGGCGCCGGAGGAACAGGCGGCGTGCCTGCGCCGCGAGTATTTGCAGGGCAGGCACGGGCAAAGCGAGGCGCCGAGCGGCAAGGGGTTTGTTTTCGGCGGCCATCGCGTCGCCGCGTGGTTTGACGAATCCGGCATCCATCTGGGCGGCGGGGACAGCTCGGCCCTGAGCCGGGGCGGCGACAAGATCCGCATCACTTGGGAGCAGGCCGCCGCGAGGGTGAACGAGCTCATGCTCGGAGGGCGGTACGTTTCCAGCGGCGCACTCGCGGGCGCCCTTGACAGCGAGCGCCGCGAGCTGGCGGAACGCCTGCTGGACTTTTACAGGGACAGCAAGCCCCCCGTTCCGGAAGAATGGGGCGCAAATGGCGGCTACCCCGAAGCAAGGGATGAAATAAAGAGGCGCCTGGACATCGACGGCGAGCGCGGGGCAATCCTGAAACGCCTGGAAACGGACATCGAGGCATGGAAGAACGGCCCGGAAGGAAGCGGCTCCCGGCACGGCGCCGACCGCCTGCTCGCCGACATGCGCGCCGCAATGCTGCCGAGCGCCGCCCCGCCCGGCGGCGCTTTCGCGCCGGAGGGCGGATTCTCCCGCTTTATCACCGAGGATGAGATCGACGCCTGCATGGCGCGGAGCAGCGGCTACAGCGAGAGCAAGTTTCGGATTTTGTCCTGTTTTCTGAGCGTCCGCGACGAAAAAGAGCGCACCTCGTTCCTTAAAAACGAGTACGGCACGGGCGGCGGCAGCTGGAGCGCGGGGAACGGGTGGACCGACCACTCGCCAAGCGGCGGGATCACGATCAAACGCGGCAGGATCATGTCGCCGGAAGCCGAAACAACCATCCGTTGGCCCGCCGCCGCAAAGCGCGTCGCGCGGCTTATCGGCGAGGGGCGGTACATGTCCCGCGCCGAGCTCGGCGCCATACCCGGCTACGAGCGGCTCATGCTCGCGCGGCGCGTCAGCGGCTTTTACAATGAGCTTCCGCAGGAATACGAGCGCCCTTTTTCGGCAAAGGCCGGCATTGGCTTCAACGAGCGCCTTGACTTCCACTACCCGCACGAGGCGGAGCGTGAAGCGATGCGGAACCTCTTTGACGACGCCGGGCGGATCGACGGCGTTCTCGCGCAAATGCGGCAAATTCTCGGGAGCCCCTCGGAGGACGGCAGGCGCCACGAGGCCCGCAAAGCGGCCTATGAAGATCTGGCCGCCTTCCGCGAGGGCAGATACACGCTGTTTCCGGGGATAGAGGGCCTGCCCGGCCCGGAAGCGTCGGCGGCGCGGAGAGCCGCCGCGCGCGAAGGGCCGCGCCGCGAGGCAATAGAGGACTTGCGGGAATCGCCGGGCGGCTTCCCGGGCGCCGCGCCCCCAAGAGGCGAGCAGCTGTCCCTGTTTGGCCCCGACAGCGGCCCCCTGCCCGTTTTGCCGGGCGTCATCGAGCAGCGCGAGAAAATAGAACAAAAGCTCCGGCACGAAGCGGAGCGGGCAGCGAGAGAAGCCGGGGCGCAAGCCCCGGCTTTGGCTTTGCCCGAAGATCCCGGCGCGCTGTTTTTGAACATAGCGGGAGAGGACAAGGCGCGCATCGCGGCGCAGTTTGCTGGCAGCCCCCGCTCCCGCGAGGCGGTGAACCTTGTGCGGGAGATTTACGGCGGCGCACTCAATATGCCGCTGCCGCAGGCGATGAAGCGCATCGCGGAGCTTGCCGCGGATGGCAAGTTTGAAACGCAGGAACCGCCCTCTTTTTTCGGGCGTGTGCGCGAAGAATTGGCGGAGCGCGGCTTTGCCGTATCGGACGAGCTCATTGGCATCGGAATCAGCGGCTTCAACGCCCACGGCGGCGGGAACGGCGACTTTCAGGACGCCGCCGATTTCATCGAGAATGAATATCTGGCCGAAGAACCGGAATTTGCGGAAGAAACCGAACTCGCCGCTGGCGCTCCCAAATCTCCCGAACAGCCAGCGCGGCCTTACGCTGCAGGCGACACTGTTTGGCTGAATGACCGCGAGTTTCAGGTTGAGGCAATCGGCGATTACTACAAAGAACCGAGGGACGGCCTCGACCGCAGATTCCTGAATTACGGGCGCGATATTTCCCTGCTCGATATGCTGTCCGCGCGGAACCGCTACCCAATATCGCGGTCAATGTATCAGGCGAACTTCGAGCGCGAACTCGCAAACGATGGGCGGAACGCCCACCTCGCGCCGCTTGGCGAACCCGCAGCCCAGGCGGCTGAACCTGTGCCTGAAAGCGCGGAGGGCGAGCCTTCCGAACCCATGCCGGAGCCGGAACCGGAAGCGATGGCGGAACCTATGCCCCCGCCTGACTTCGATACCGCGGCGCGGACGGTCTATGGCCGCGTTATGGCTGACGAGAATTACGCCTATTGCTTGCGGTTCGCGGAGAACCGCAGCGCTCTGCGCAAGCCGCTGAACGACGCCCTCGACAAGGCTGTCGCGGAACTAAAAGAAGCAGAACCGGCCATATACAGAGATTATTTTGATGATGACGTCAGCGACAATCTGTTTGACTACGTTTACCGCCAATCATGGGCGAACAGGCCGACGCCGGCAACTGCCGCGGAGCAGCCCGCGGCGCGAGAAGAACTATCGGAGGGCTTCGCCGAGATAACCGACCCCGCCGAGCTTGCCGAAATAGAACGCATTTTCGGCGGCGGGCAAGAGGCGGAGCCGCTTGCGGTAATCGACAACGTGTCGCGAAATAACTTCAACCTGTTCGCCCTGGCGTTCCCACGGCTCATTGACGGAACATACCAGTCCATGACGTTTAAAGACGCCAACAAGCGCGAGCTGTCCGTATCCTACGCGACGACGGGCGCGAACGCTATCAACCTTGACGTATCGCACTACAGACCTGACGGGCATAGGGCGTTCGCGCCGATGATTCAGTTCCGCGTCAATCATGTACAGAGGATGCTCGCCGTTAACGGCTACGCCGACGACGACAGAAAGGAAGATGCCGGGTTTCTGCGGCTCGCGGATAAAGATCAGTTATCGGAGTTGAACGTCAGGGCTTACGGCTTCCTCAGCAACATCAGAAATATCGGCTTCGACCTGGCGAATCCTTTTGAAGTCGAGGTATTCATCGACGCGGACGGCAATCCGCTCACCGCCGAGCCGAAAGCGGATATTGGGGCATTCCTGAAAGAACGCGCCGACCGCGAATCCGACGCCCACGGGCGCGTTCAGGCGTCCATGTTCGCGCCCTTGCCGGAATCGGAGCCGGAACCTGGGCAAAAGCCCGCGCCAGCGCCGAAACCCGCGCGCAACTTCCGCATAACCGACGATCATCTCGGCGAGGGCGGCGCCAAAACGAAATTCCGCAACAACGTCGCCGCGCTCCAGGCCCTCAAAGCCGCCGAGCGCGAGGGGCGCCCGGCCACGCCGGACGAGCAGGAAACCCTCTCGCGCTA
>JAISFK010000194.1 GCA_031263625.1 Clostridiales bacterium | reverse complement strand
GTGAGGATGGCGATACTGTACCTCCTGACGCAGGGGGAGCGAGTTCAGGCTTGAGCGGCGTGGATTGAAACTCGCAGGATCCCGACGTGGCGGCGGCCATGGCGGTCGCCACCCGCGAGGGCACAGGCACTGAAAAAGGGATGGTCATTTATGATGAAGCTGCTGATCAAAAACGGAAGCTTGGTCTGCGCCGACGGCGATGAAAGCCGCGCCGGGGGCGGCGGGCCGATGGCATCAGGCGGTGGACCGGGGGCGGCGGGCGGCAACGCTGGCGATAGCGCGGGCCGGGACGCCGGGCAGGCGGCCGCGCATGGCGGTTCGGGCTACGCGGGGGACGGCGGCGCCGGGGGAATCCGCAAGGCGGACATTCTCATAGAGGACGGCCGGATCGTTGCCATCGGGCCGAACCTGGACGCGGCTGGCGAGGGCGGCCGCGCGGGGCGGCAGGCGGGCGCGGCAGGCGCTATGGATGCTATAGGCGCTGCGGGCATTGCAGGCGCTATGGGCGCAACAGGCGCTGCAAGCGCGGCAAGAACGGCGGGCGCTTCGGACGCTGCGGACGTCATCGACGCGGAGGGCATGTTCGTCCTGCCGGGGCTGATCGACGCGCACTGCCATCTGCGGGATCCCGGATTTGAATACAAGGAAGACATCGAAACGGGGACGGCGGCGGCGGCGGCGGGCGGCTTCACGGGGATCGCCTGCATGCCGAACACGAGCCCTGTCGCGGACAGCGAGCAGACGATCCGGTATATCGTCGGCAAGGCGGCGGCGCGGGGCCATGTCAGCGTCTACCCGATCGGCGCGATAACGAAGGGGCTGAACGGACAGGAGCTGTCGGAGATGGGCGAGCTCAAGCTCGCGGGCGCGGTGGCCGTGTCCGACGACGGGAGGCCGGTGGCCAGCGCCTCGCTCATGCAGAAGGCCCTGATGTACGCGAAGATGTTCGACCTGCCCGTCATATCCCACTGCGAGTGCCTGGAGCTGTCGGACGGCGGCGACATGAATGAGGGCTACGTTTCCATGGTGCTGGGGCTGCGCGGCATACCGTCCACGGCGGAGTCCGTCCAGGTCGCGAGGGAGGTGTTGCTGAGCGAGTACACGGGCGCGCCGGTCCACATCGCGCACGTCAGCACGGCGCAGTCGATCAGCGTCATTCGCGACGCCAAGCGGCGCGGCGTCCGCGTGACGTGCGAAACGTGCCCGCACTACTTTTCGCTGACGGACGAGGCGTGCCTGGGCTATGACACGAGCGCGAAGGTCAGCCCGCCGCTCGCGACCCGCGCCGACGTCGAGGCCGTCAGGGAGGCGTTGCGCGACGGCACGATAGACATCATCGCGACCGATCACGCGCCGCACTCCGTGGACGAGAAGCGAGTGGAGTTTTCGCGCGCCGCGAACGGGCTGATAGGCTTTGAAACCGCTTTCGGGCTCGCGTACACGAACCTGGTCATGACGGGCGCGCTGACATTGCCGCAGCTCGCCCGCAAGATGAGCCTGAACCCGGCGCGGCTTCTGAAAATCGACGGCGGCGGGCGCGTCGCGGTGGGCGGCCGCGCGGATCTGACGATAGTGGACACGCGCACGGCCTATGCGGTCGCGCCGGAGCGATTCCTCTCAAAGAGCAGGAACACGCCGTTTGCGGGCTTTGAGTTGCGCGGCGCGGTGGCGCACACCATCGTGGGCGGCCGGCCGGTCGCGAGGCATGGCGAGCTGACGGGGCTTTAAGCCGCGATGTGTGGGCGCAACCCACATTTATACTCGTGAGCGATTGAAAATTCCGACCGCAATTTGCGGTCGGACAGAGGAAACGAGTATTACTGACTCGCGTTAATGGAAAATTCAAATGCTCGTCAGTATATAAAGGAGTGGGCTGGAAACATGTTCGTAGACAGGCTGATAAACGGCATCATAGAGAAGAAAAACCCCTCGGTCGTCGGGCTGGACACGCTGCTGGACTACGTGCCGCGCAGCATCCGCGACAGGCATGCGGCGCTGCACGCCGACCCGGCGAAGGCCGCCGCCGAGGCGATATTCGAGTTCAACGCCGGCATCATCGACGCCGTGCGCGACGTCGTGCCGGCTGTAAAGCCACAGCTGGCGTATTTTGAGCTGTACGGCGTCCACGGCGTCGAGTGCTTTGCCAGAACCGTTGCGCGCGCGAGGGAGAAGGGCCTGCTCGTGATAGCGGACGCGAAGCGCAACGACATCGGTTCCACGGCGGCGGCCTACGCGGACGCCTACCTCGGCGAAACCGCGCTGGGCGGCGGCGAGTCCGCGAGGGCGTTTGACGCGGACGCCATGACCGTGAACCCGTATCTCGGCGCCGACGGCATTGAGCCGTTCCTGAAAAACTGCGACAAGTTCGGCAAGGGCCTGTTCGTGCTCGTAAAGACCTCAAACCCTTCGTCCGGCCAGTTTCAGGATCTTGAGCTGAAAAACGGCCAAAAAGTGTACGAGCACGTCGCGGAGCTCGTCGATGAGTGGGGCGACGGCAGGCAGGGCGAGTACGGGTATGCGTCCGTCGGCGCCGTCGTGGGCGCCACGTACCCTGAGCAGGCCAAGGCGCTGCGAAAGATCCTGAAGCGGGCCTACATCCTCGTGCCGGGCTTTGGCGCGCAGGGGGGCAGCGCGGAAGGCGCGGCGGCGGCTTTCGACGAGTCGGGGCTGGGCGCGGTCGTCAATGCGTCGCGCAGCGTCCTGACGGCGTGGCGGCACGAGCGCTGGGAGGGCAAGTACGGCGAGGACGATTTTGCGGAGGCCGCCAGAGCCGAAGCCCTGCGCATGAAGTCCGAAATTAACGGGGCGATAGGCGCTAACAGCTGACGGGGCGCGGCGACGGGCCAGAAGTCAGAGGGTGCGCAGACGGCCAGATGGCGCGTAGACGGCCAGATGGCGCGTAGCCCGTTCCGAGCGCGGAGCTGGAGCCGGACGGAGCGATAGGCGCTAACAGCTAGGAGAAAGCATTGTGACGCTGAAGAAAAACCGCTTGTGCCGCATTATATCGAACGAGAGGCTTGGCGCGGACACGCTGCGGCTGGAGCTCGCCTTTGGCCGCGGCGCGGCCGCGGCGCGGCCGGGGCAGTTCGCGCACGTGCGCTGCGCCGGGCTGGACGCCTATATGCGGCGGCCGTTCGGCATAGGCTCGGCCGACGCCTCCGGAGGCGCGCTGCCGCTGTTCTACCAGGTCAAGGGGCGCGGCACGGCGCTGCTGTCGCAGCTTGAGCCGGGGCGAGAGTTGGACGTTATGGCGCCCCTGGGCAACGGCTTCGATCTCTCGGCCTTTGAGCCGCCAGACAGCGCCGCATGCAATGCGGGCGCCAGGCGCTGGGCGCCGCCCGCTGCGGCCGTGATCGGGGGCGGCACGGGGATATTCCCGCTGCTGTTTCTCGCGCAGGAGCTGAGAAGCCGGTACGGCGTCCGCGCGGACGTGTATCTCGGCTTCCGCGACGCGGGCGCGCGTTTGCTTGAGGACGAGTTTTCGCGCTGCGCGGGAAACCTGTACATAGCCACGAACGACGGGAGCGTCGGTGTAAAAGGCTTTGCGACCGACCCGTTTTTGGGCCTTGCCGACCGCTACGGCATGGTCTTTGCGTGCGGCCCGGAGCCCATGCTCAAAACCGTGCAGCGCATCTGCGCCGAGCGCGGGCTGCCGGCGCAGATATCCCTCGAGCAGCGCATGGCCTGCGGCATCGGCGCGTGCCTGGGCTGCGCCTGCAAGGTCAGGGCGGCG
>JAISFK010000273.1 GCA_031263625.1 Clostridiales bacterium | reverse complement strand
GGAGATTGCCGCAAAAAGCGAGGCGGGAAAATCCACCACATTTACCGTTACGCTTCCGCTGTGATTTCCATTGCGCTTCCGCTGCGATTTCCATCTGAAAAACGGCCTGCCGATTTTTTTCGGTCGGCCGTTTTTCTTAACCGTCATCTTACCTATGCCTCTGTATACTGGCGGTGCAAGGCAAAACAGCCTTGTAATATCAAAAAACGGAGGCACGAACATGAACAGGATCAGGAAAATCAGGAAAACAGGGGTGAAAAACATCAAGGGCAAGTCGGCTGCGGTTCTTGCGTGCGCCGCTCTTGCCGTCGCGCTGGGCGCGGCAGCGGCATTCGCGGCAAGCGCCGCTGGCATTGGAACTTCGCCGCCCTCTCTCGGCGCGAAGAGCGTCAACGTCGCGCCCTCAAAAGATGGGCTGGCAATGCACGTCGTCAAGGACGGCGCCCACTTTTACTCCGTGGACGGCGGGGAAACTTGGAACGACGCGATTCCCGACGGCTTTACCCTTGACAGCAGAGGGAATCTCGAAAAAATCAAGTGACCATGTTTGAAGACGCCATGCGGAGGGCGGCCCGAAATTCGAGCCGCCCTCCGTCCTGTATTTTGCCTGCATGCGCCACGCGCCCTGTCCTGCTATACTCGTGAGCGATTGGAAATACCGACCGCAATTTGCGGTCGGACAGAGGAAACGAGTATTACTGACTCGCGTTAATGGAAAATTCAAATGCTCGTCAGTATATACTGACGAGCATTTGAATTTTCTGCAACCATTGCGCCCTTTTATGGGGCCCTTGCATGGCATGGCAACCCTTTGCGCGCCCTTGCCTGACTTGTTGCCACCGAGCGCCGAGTATGGTACAATTTACAGCGTGAGGCCGCGCATGGGCGGCGAAGCAAATTATTGGCCGCCAACGAGAGTCTGCATGGGGCAAGCGCAAATGAGTTTAGGCGTTCAAAAACAGAATGACATGTATCGTCCGTATCTTAGCAGCATTTTTGCTGTCTGGATGGGCGATAAATTTGTCTGCGCGCAGTTTCTGTCCGCTCTGCTGCGCAGGCGCGTCAGCATCACGGACATATCCGTGGAGTCGTTTATGCCGGAAGCGCGGCGCGGCCTTCGCGGAATCAGGCTGGACGTCAAGGCCGAGGATACCCGCGCGGCAATTTATGACATTGAGATGCAGTCGAGCTTTGAATACAGCAACCATTTCGCGCGGAGGCTATATTATGCCTCCAGGCTGGTCAGCGTATCCCTGAAGGAAAGCGATGAGTTTCGCTCCATGCCGGACACGCATGTGATTTTCCTAAACGTCGATAATCACGACGCGCAGCAGTTTGTCGATTCGGCCTCGCTGCGCTATGATCGTCCGCCCCATGGCAATTATGGCGATAAGCTTCACATATATGACGTGAACTTGAGCAAGTTTGACGCGGACGCATCTGTTGATCGCACTTTGCTGCTGATACGGCTTTTTGCGCTTTATGGGCATATGGATTTCTTTGAGGCAGTCGCGCGGATCAACTTTGGGGCTGAGTGCGGCAAGCTGATTGACGCGCTTTCTGAGCATATGAGGCTAGTTAGAGGGGACGAAAAGCTGGCGGAGAAGGTAAGAACGGAGTTCGAGCGTTACCACAATATTGAGCAGGAGGAGGGAGAATCGGTGGGGCAGATTGAAATAGCAAGGCAGGAAGGCGAGTTGCGGGGCGAGTTGCGGGGCGAGTTGCGGGGCAAGTTAGAGGGCGAGTTGCGGGGCAAGTTGGAGGGCGAGTTGCGGGGCAAGCTGGAGGATGCAAGGAGGATGCTGATTCGTGGGTTCAGTCCCACATTGATAAACGAAATCACCGACCTCCCCGCAGACACTATTGCCAAGCTCGCGCAGGAGAGCGAATAGCGATGGGGCAGATTGAGATAGCAAGGCAGGAAGGCGAGTTGCCGGGCATACGCGCGCCCGACGCGGTTCTTGAGCGTTGCGACGACGGCTACTATATCGTCTTGCCGTTCAACAGGACGGGCCTGGTGAGCCGCATCCCAGCCTGAGAGGGCGCAAAACTCTCAGTTCTCTTTGTTTCAAGACGCTATGCGGGGGGCGGCTCGAAATTCGAGCCGCCCTCCGCTTTTCAAATTGCCTGATCTTCGCCTAGTCCATTGCCTGTCGCCTGTTGCCTATGGGCCGGCGATTCGCAGGCCGCCGCGCCTTGCCTTGCGTGCCGCCCGCATTGCATCGGTGCGCGCCAAATTCCCGCGCCGCGCCTCATTTTGCCTGCTGCGCCCGCTTTATCTTTCCATATAGCGCTGGATTATCGCGGCCACTTCCGCGCGCGTGGCGTTGCCCTGCGGCGCTATGTCGTTCGCGCCGCGCCCCTGGATCAGGCCCTCGCCCACGGCCCAGCGCACGGCTTCGAGCGCGTAGCCGGACACGAGCGCCGCGTCCGCGAACCCGCCGATGTCGGCGCCGCCGCTCACGTCCCTGCCTTTGTACGCCGCGTAGCGGTAGAGTATCGCCGCTATCTGCTCGCGCGCGACCGGCTCGTCGCCGCCGAACCGCGTCTCAGTGAAGCCCAGGACTATGCCGTTGGCCTCGCCCCACGCGACGGCCTCCGAATGCCATTGCCCCGCCGGCACGTCCGCGAAGCCGCTGGCGCCCGCGCCGCGCGGCTGGCCCTCCATGCGGTGGAGCACCGTGACGATCATCGCGCGCGTCATTGTGCCGTTCGGCGAGAACGTGTTCTGCGACGTGCCGTTGAACAGCCCGTTCTCGACCGTGCGCTGCACGGCGCCGTGGAACCAGTCGCCAGCGCCCACGTCGATGAACGGGTTCTCGTACTCATACGCGAATCCGAGCGGCGCGCCGGCGTCCTCGAACACGGCATAGCCCTGCGGGATGCGCACGCTCGACCCGTCGGGCAGGCTGGCCGTCGCGCCGCCCGATCCGACCGGGATCCTGATGCGGCCCTCCGGCGACACGGCCGTGCCGCCTGGCGCCCTCACTACCACGCCGTCGCCGATCGCGATGTCCGCGCTGGCCCCCTGCGGTATCGTGACGGTGCCGTCGCCGCCCACCTGCGGCGCCGCGCCCGCCACGTCAATCTTATAGCCGTGCGACGCGCCGGCGATCTCGCTGCCGGACACGGAGCCCGACGCCGCGCTGCCGCCCGCGCCCACCGCGCCACCCGGCCTGCCGGGCGCTTTTGACGGCTCGCCGCCAGCGCCGCTACCGCCGCCCTTGCCGCCTTTGCCGTATTCGCCGCTCTCGCCGCTCTCGCCGCCCTTGCCGCCCTTGCCGCCAGCGGCGGATCCGCCCGCCGCTGCCGCAGGGGCTGCGGGCGCTATGTTCGACGCCGCGCCGCCTGTTCCGGGCGCAACCGCGATCTCGCGCCCCGCGCTCCCGGCCCCCGCCCTGGACTGCGCGAACAGCCAGTCCATGAAGCCCAGAGTCGCGCCGTCGTAGCAGTCGTTCAGCACGGGCACCCACGACCAGTGCTCGTTGTAGGCCACCGTCGGGAAGACCGTGTACTTGAACGCGCCGCCGGGAACCTTGCCCGCCGCGGCGAGCCCTTCGTATGCGGCCCGCGTGGCGGCCGGGTCCACCGTCGGGTCGAGCCCGCCCTGGAACAGCCACATCGGCAGATCCCGCGCCTTCGCGTAGTCCGTCGCCGACAGCGCCGGGCTGAAGAACGAGGTGGCCGCGCATATGGGCGCCGCCGCCGCGAACACGGACGGATCGCCCAGAATCGCGCTCCACGTCATGAAGCCGCCCATGGAGCAGCCGAGCGCGTAGATCCTGTCCGCGTCGATCGCCGGGTTGGCCGCGACGATCTCCCGTATCATGCTGTGCACTTTTTTGCTGTCGCCCAGCTCCCACGAGAACGCGTTCGCGCACTGCGGCGCCGCCACGAACGCAGGGTGGCGCGCCTGCGCCGCCGGATTCGCGAAAGCCGTGCCGCCCTTGTTGGCGAGGATCTGCGCCGCGTTGTCCGTGCCGCCCTCGCCCGCGCCGTGCAGCCAGACCACGAGCGGGTATTTCGCCCCAGCCTGCCGCTGCGGCGAGAACAGGCGGTACGCGAGCCCGTCGGCCGCCGTCGCGAGCCGCGCGAAGTCGTCGGCCACGAGCGTCCTGACGCCGGAGCATGCGTACTGCGTGGACGCCGGGATGCCGCCGACCGCCGCCGTCTGCCTTATCGCGTAGTCGCTCGCGACGGGCTTCTGCACGTTCCTGCCGATGGGCCGCCCAGAGCTGGAATCCGTCTCCGTTACATATTGAATCAGCGAGGACTCGTTCGCGTTGCCGTAGCCGTACTCCAGCTCCAGCACGATGTAGCGCCCGGACGCCGCGCCCCGGTGGGCCGGGTCTATGGCCGGGGCGGCGCTGGGATACGCCCGCGCGATGTTGCGCTCCGTGAGCCTCGCGTTCGGCTGGCCCGCGGAGTTCAGGCCCCGCGTCTTGACTTCGAACTTGGCCGCGCCCACGTCCGCCGCGCTCGCGGAGGCGCCCGCGCCCAGTTCTATGACCGCCGCGCTGACGACCGCGCCGTATTCCTCCACCTGCGCGATCAGCTCGAAGCCCCTGCTGTCCACCTGGCCGTAGTCGAACGCGGCCTTCGCGCCCTGCGCTTCGAGCACGGCGCCGTCGGACGTGCCGCCCACCGTGACGGTGAAGCGCGTCCCCGGAGCGACCGTCCAGCCGGGCCCGTCGTATGTGACGTTGCTGACCGCGTTCGGCGCCGCGCCTACGACGGCCAGCGGATCCGCCGCGCCGTCGTCAAAGTACTGCAAGTCGCGCTTCGCGATTGTGAACGTTGCCGTCTCCGACGCCCCAGGCGCGAGCAGCCCGGTCTTCGCGTAGCGCTTCAGCTCTTTTGCGGGCCTGCCTTCCTCCGCGTAGGTGCTGGCCCCCAGGTACAGCTCCGCGACCGCGCGCCCGGCGACCTTGCCCGTGTTCGTCACCTTTACGGACACGCCGATCGCGTCGCTCTCGTCCGTCGCGCTGAAGTGGCTCTTGCTGAGCGCCAGATCGGTGTACGAGAACGTCGTGTAGGACAGGCCGTGCCCGAACGGGTAGGCCACGCGATCCTCCTTGCCGAACGTGTCGAAATAGCGGTATCCGACGTACACGCCCTCGTCCAGGAACACGGGG
>JAISFK010000227.1 GCA_031263625.1 Clostridiales bacterium | reverse complement strand
CCTGTATGCGTTTCGCGGCTTCTCATCGCGTCTGGAGGGCGTTCCCGCGCCGCCGCCCCTGGCAATCGCCGGACGAGCGCGTCCCTTGTAAAAGTTTCTGTAAAAGGCTATAGTATGCGCATGGAAACCATGAAACGCACCGTAACCTGCGGAGAGCTTCGCGCGGATCGCGCGGGTCAGACGGTGGTGTTGAACGGCTGGGTTCACCGGAAGCGGGATCACGGCGGGGTCACGTTCATCAATTTGCGCGACCGCTACGGCGTCACCCAAGTGGTTGTGGACACGAGAGCGGGCGCCGGCGCGGCGGCGCCCGATTTAGGCGCGGTCGCGGCGGCGCTGCGCAACGAGTACTGCATAGCCGTGGAAGGGGTGGTCAGGCTGCGCCCTGAAGAGGCGGCGAATCCCTCCATGCCCACCGGCGACGTTGAGGCGTGCGCGTCGAAGATCGCCATCCTGAACAGATCCGAGCCGCCCCCCTTCCAAATTGATGGAAAGACCAACGCCGGCGAAGACCTCCGGCTCGCCTACCGGTACCTTGACATGCGCTCCGAAAGCATGCAGCGGCGCGTCAAGTTGCGGAGCGACGTCTCCTTCGCGGCGCGCGAGTTTATGATTGGCCAGGGGTTCTACGAAATAGAGACCCCCACCTTTATAAAGCCAACGCCGGAAGGGGCGCGGGACTACCTTGTGCCCTCCCGCCTGTATGCGGGCAAATTCTACGCCCTGCCCCAATCGCCCCAACTCTACAAACAGCTGCTCATGGCGGGCGGCTTTGACAAATATTTTCAGATCGCCCGCTGTTACCGCGACGAGGACGCCCGCGGGGACAGGCAGCCGGAGTTTACCCAAATAGATATGGAAATGTCCTTTGTGGGCCGGGACGACGTTCTCTCGGTAACGGAACGGCTTATGGGGCGTGTTTTTATGAAAACGCTCGGCGTCGCGCTTCCCGAACGGTTCAAGCGCCTTACATGGGAGGAGGCGCAGGAGCGCTACGGCAGCGACAAGCCCGATCTCCGCTTCGGCATGGAGTTGCGCGACTTCGCGCCCTACGTCGAGGCGGGCGGCTTTCAGGCGTTTAAGGACGCGCTCGCCCAGGGCGGCGGCGTCAAGGCGCTTGTGGCGCGCGGCGGAGCGGGCTGTTCGCGCAAGCGGATCGAGGAGCTTGAGGCTCACGCGAAGATTTACAAGGCGAAGGGCGTGGCGTGGATGAAAGCCGCCGGCGGCGCGGCGCTGGAAGGCGGCGTCGCGAAATTCTTCGCGGCGAACGCCGGCGACATTATCACAGGGCTTGGCGCGACCGCGGGCGACCTCATCCTCATTGTCGCGGACGCGAAGCGGAAAGTCGCCAACGCCGCGCTTGGAGCCGTGCGCGCGAAACTGGGCAAAGACCTGAGCCTCGCCGATCCCCGCGCGTTTGAATTCGTGTGGATCGTGGATTTCCCGCTCTTTGAATTCAACGAGGGGGAAAACCGCTGGGAAGCGGCGCACCACCTGTTCTCGCATCCGAAGGAGCAGTGCCTCGCCATTCTGGAAAGCGATCCGGGCGCGGTTCTGGGCGACCTCTACGATCTCGTCCTCAACGGCTGCGAACTGGCGTCAGGGTCAATCCGCGTTCATGATCCTGAACTCCAGAAGCGCATTTTCTCCGTCGCCGGCATACCCCCGGAGGAAGCCGAGCGGAAATTCGGCTTCCTCACCAACGCCTTCAAGTACGGGGCGCCCCCGCACGGCGGCATCGCGGCCGGGCTTGACCGCCTGGTCATGCTCATGGCGGGCGAGACCTCCATCAAAGAGGTCATCGCCTTTCCGAAGAATTCCTTCGCGGCGAGCCCCATGGACGACTGCCCCGGCGAGGTTGAGCAGAAGCAGTTGGACGAGCTGCATTTGGCCGTCCGCGCGCCATGACGCGGTCAGACTCGGAGCGCCGGACTCGCCGCTGGGTTCGGCGCGGCCGCCGATGTACGCCCAACTCGGCGCCCCTCCGCGCTTCGCGGGCTATATTTCAATTGCCATCTGCGGCGGAACCGTTGTCTCAAGCGCGCTCAGCGCGAAACTCACCGGACGGTTTGGAACCGGCATAGTGACGGTCGCGGGCGTGAAGCGGGCTCTCGCCGCGTTTTTTTGTTACAGCGCAATCGAAGCGGCGGCCGGTTTATGGGGAAGCCCGCATCCGGCGCTGGCGCGGAGAACGCCGCCCGAGATTGCGGCGCGGCGGACGCCCCTGTACTACACGGAGATAACGGCGGGGCGGTTTGCCTCCGGCTTCTCAGCCACGGGGCTCGGCAGCCGGCGCGTGATACGGGTCGGGCGGGGCGTTGCCGCGCTCGGCGCCGCATTGTTGCCGCCGCCTTTGGAGCGGATGGGAATGGAGGGGCGGCTCGTCATATTGCCGGCTTTTTTCATCATTTGTTGCGTGAGACGCCGGAAAATTTCGGCGGGCGCTGTCCGCAGGCGGCAATCGGCTTGCAAATGGCGCCCGCCTGTATAGGCGCCATGGCAACGCCGCCCCTCGGCGGCTAGGCTCCGCGAACCCTTCGGGCTGA
>JAISFK010000144.1 GCA_031263625.1 Clostridiales bacterium | reverse complement strand
CCCGCTTGCTCTGGGTGATAATCTAATTATACCAATTTTTTCACAAAAGTAAACACATTTGCGCACATTCTGCGGATTGCTCGATTGCGCAGAAAAAAATTATGCATATTGCATAATTTTATTCGCGCCTTGGGGAACGAACCCGCCCTCCTCTTCCATCATTCCCGCAAAACGCTGGATATGCTGAAAATGCCGACAACCGCGTCAATGAACTCCGCCGTCGCAAGGCCACTTGCAGGGCTGGTATCAGCGCGTATTATACTGCCTGCCGCCCAGACTGCCTAGACCGCCTCCTGCGAAATGCCCATGTCCTCGGATATCAGCTTGTCGCAGTCCAGTATCAGTATGATCTTGTCCTGCATCCGGCCGATGCCGCTTATGTACTTCTGGTGGTAGTTCCTCTGGAACGCGGGCGGCGGTATTATGCTGGAGTCCGGAATCTGGTCGCACGCTGCGACCGAGTCAACGATGAAGCCAATCGACAGATCCCTGATCTGTATCACGATTATGCACGTCCTGTCGTTGTAGCCGATCTCCTCTTTCTGGAACCTGAGCCGCACGTCGATGACGGGGATGATCTGCCCGCGCAGGTTGATGATCCCCTTCACGAAAGCCGGGAGTTCCGGCACGAACGTGATCGCCTGTATCCCGATAATCTCCGTCACGAAGCTGATGTTTATGCCAAACTCCTCGTCGCCGAGCATGAACGTCAGGTATTTTTCGTCCAGGGAATCGTCTTCCTGATCGTCTTCCAGCTGGCTGTTGTCAAAATCGTCGGACATGTCCTAAAACCATCCCCTCTATATTTTGGATGCGGCGCGAGCGCCCGGCGCCCTGCTCCGCATGCGGCGAGCGCACCCCTTGCACGCCGCCGAGCGCACCATGCGCCCCGCCCGGCGCCCTCTGCTCCGGATGCGCCAAATCTTGCCAGGCGCCCTCTGCTCCGAAGCTACACGAGAAACTCCGCCACGTCCAGGATCAGGCTGATCGAGCCGTCGCCCAGCAGAGTGCAGCCCGATATGCCCCTCACTTCCTTTATGTAGCCCGGCAGCGGCTTGACGACGACCTGGCGCTGCCCGACGATGGCGTCCACGTACAGGCACACGCGGTTCGTCTCGTTCTCCACCATGATCATTATGCCGTCGTAGTACGACTCGGCCTTGCTGTTCAGCATGAACCGGTCCCTGAGCCGGATGATCGGGTTGGGCTCGCCCCTTATCATGATGATGTCCTCGCCGTTGACGTCCGCGATGTTGTATTTCTCGCTCGCCTTGAACGACTCCTTTATGGACGTGATGGGGATGACGAAGTTCGTCTCGCCCACGTTCACGATCATGCCGTCCATGATGGCCAGCGTCAGCGGTATCTTGATGGATATCTGCGTGCCCTCGCCCTCGGCGCTGTCGAGCGCGACGCTGCCGCCCACGTTCTCGATGCCCTTCACGACGACGTCCATGCCGACGCCGCGCCCGGAGTACTCCGTCACGGCCTCGTTCGTGGAAAAGCCGGCCGCCAGGATGAACTGGTTTATCTCCCTGTCGCTGAGCTCGTCGCGGCTCTTCGACGTGACGCCCAGCCTTCTGGCCTTTTCGTATATCTTGCCCTTGTCGAGCCCGCGCCCGTCGTCCTTGACGATGATCCACACGTCGCCGCTCTCGTTCTTGGCTTCGAGCGTCACGGTGCCGGCGCGCCGCTTGCCCGCGCCCTCCCTGTCGCCCGGCATCTCGATGCCGTGATCGACGGAGTTCCTTATGAGGTGCATCAGCGGGTTCGTGATCTGCTCTATGATGTTCTTGTCAACTTCCGTCTCCTCGCCTATGATCTCCAGGTTCACTTCCTTGCCGAGCTTGCGGCACATGTCGCGCACTATGCGGTGCATCTTCTGGAACGTGAGGGACAGCGGCACCATGCGCACGGACATGGACACGTCCTGGAGCTCGTTGATGATCTTCTGCAGCTGGCGCGCGGCCTTGTTGAAATTGTCCAGCTGGAGCCCGTTCAGATCCGGGTTCTGGCTCACCATGGACTCCGACGTCACGAGCTCGCCGACCAGGTTCATGAGCTTGTCCAGCTTTGATATGTTCACGCTGATTATGCCCTGCTTGCCGGCCGCGCCGCCGGAGTCGGCGGCGCCTGCGGCTCCTGCCCCCGCGGCTCCCGCGCCTGCCGACGCTCCGCCCGCCGCGCCCGAACCGCCGAAGCCTGAGCCGGAAGCCGAGCCTGAGCCTGAGCTGGCTGCGGCCCCCGCGCCCGCGCTCGCGCCGGCGCCTGATCCGGCGAGCGCCCCGGAGCCTCCGGTTTCCGCGCCCGCCTGCGCCTGCCCGCCATCCCCCTGGGCTCCCGGCGCGCCCGCGCCCGGCGCCGCAGTCCGCTGGCCGCCGTCCGGCCGCGCGCCCTCGCCCGCCTGCGCCGCCCCCGGCCCTGCGGGCTTCGCGCCATGGGCGCCGCCCCCCGGCTCCGAATCGCCATCCTGCCGCAGGGCCTTTGTGCTTATGTCGTATTTTTTCAGCAGCGGCGTCTGCTCCACGTAGGCCGCCACGTCCTCGCGCTCAAGCTCCGACGCGATGATGATCGTCGCGCCGTTCGCCTGGATCTCGGCCGCCGCGGCCTCGCCGTCCATGTCGCTCGGTATGTGCCGCAGCTCCGTCGCGATGTTCTGGAGCCTGTTCGTAAGCTCGAACGCGCGCAGGTTCTCCATGCCGCTGCCGTCCTCGAACCACACGCGGATGATGTGCGCGTAGCCGTCCTGCGCCGCAAACTCATACGGCGCGAATATGTCGTCGTCCGCGCCGCCCGCAGCGCCCGCCCCTGCGCCACCGCCACTTGCGCCGCCTGCGCCGCCGGCAACGGCCCCCGCCCCGCCGGCTGGGGCCTGCCCGCCCGCGCCCGCCCCGGTTCCGCCCGGCGCGGCGCCGCCGCCCTGCGCGGCTTTCAGCTCCTCCAGGTATTGCCTGATCCGCTCGCGCATGGCGTCGGACTTGGCGTCCGACGAGCCCGTCTGCTGTATCTTGTCGATCTCGCTCTTGATGAAGTCCATGCCGTCGAGAACCAGATCCGTCAGCTTGGCGTAGTCAACATTGGTCGGGTTTTTCTCGCGCAAAAAGAAAAACATGTCCTCGATGCTGTGCGCGAGATGGGATATGTCGTCGAACATCATCATCGCGGCCGAGCCCTTGATCGTGTGCATAATCCTGAAGATCTCGTCAATATTGGAGCTGATGCCGTTGCTCTCGCTGTCGATGAGTATGTTCTCGAGCTGGTCGATGAGCTGGGTAGTTTCAAAGACAAACATGTCCATCAAGGAATTGTCAGCAGCCATGTCAATCACCCCATTCACAGGACGTGCGCGTTGCATGCGGCATCCGCCCCCAAAATATATGCCGAGCGCCCAAAAGGGCCGCGGCCCGCAAAGCCGCGCGCGGCCAGGCAAAAAAGCGCCGGCGGCCGGGCAATCGGGCCGAAAAGCGCCGGCGGCAAGGCAGCCTAGCCTCCGGCCAAGCGGGCCGGCTTGCGGTCTGCGGGCTGCGAGCCTGCGGCAACGCCGGCTGGCTTGCTGGCTTGCGAGCTTGCAGACTTGCCATGCCCCCGCGCCGATGGCCGCGAGCTTGGCGGGCCGGCGAGCTTGCGGCGACCGCGAGCCTGCCTGCTGGCCAGACTTCCCCGCTTATGCCGCGCCCGGCCTGCCAGCCCCCGCCCTATGCCGCGCCCCCGGCTGGCCGCCGCGAAACCCCTCGCCGCCGGCCGCGCGCGCCGCCGCCCCGCCAGATTCCGGCGCCCGCCCGAATCAAGCCCATGCGCCCGTGCGCCTGCCGCCCCTTACAAGGAATTGAGCGTCTTTAGGACAAAGTCTTCCTTAAACGGCTTGACAATAAAGCTTTTCGCCCCCGACAGGATGGCCTCCTTCACGACGGGTTCCTGCCCCATGGCTGACACTACAACGATTTTGGCGTTCGGATCAAGCTGCTTGATTAGCTTGAGCGCCTGCAAGCCGTCCATTTCGGGCATGGTAATGTCCATCGTGACAAAGTCGGGCTTCACCTCTTTGTACTTCTGAACGGCTATCGCGCCGTTTTCGGCTTCCGCCGCGACCTCGAAGCCATTTTTTTCCAACATCATCTTCAATGATGCCCGCATAAACATAGCATCATCCACAACCATAACACGTTTCATTTGATCACCACTCACATATTTTTTATAGTTTCAGCCAAAAAACATGCCTGTTCGCCTGACGCGCGGGGCCGCTCCGCCAAAAATGCCGGCCGCGCCTCCGCGCAGGCGGGCGCCGCAGACGCCGCGCGCCCGCAAACAGCGGCCGGCCCCAGCAGCCGCAGCGGCGCGAGAAACGGAAATGGCCCGGCTTTCGTATATTTACCCTAAAAACTCTGGCTAACACATATTTCTGGGCATGCAACGCTACAGGGCGCTGCCCG
>JAISFK010000138.1 GCA_031263625.1 Clostridiales bacterium | reverse complement strand
GATGAAGTCAGGCGGCAGGACATTATGCGAGCGCGTCGCGATGCCAATGGGTGATGGTCAAAAAGAAGGGCAAGAATGGCTCGGCGGCAGAAATCCCCACCTATACTGACGAGCATTTGAATTTACCATAAACGCGAGTCAGTAATACTCGTTTCATCTGTCCGACCGCAATTTGCGGTCGGAATCCCAATCGAACACGAGTATAAATTATAGGTGTTGTGAACTGTAATGCGGCGGCAGAGTGCGGGCAGTGTGAGCAGAGTATCCGTATTCGATCCGTCCGATCCGTGTCGTCAATTTCCAATTTTTGCCGTATTGAGTTCCCTCCGATTATGTGATATTATTTACGTTAGCGTTGCGTTAGCGCGGATTGCGGGCCGCGCTGGCAAGGCGCAATATATAAAGAAAATGAAAAAGGAGCGATGACATGATGAAAATGAAAAAATTGATGACAGCGGCGCTCGCCGCGCTGGTGGCGCTGGCGATGCTGGCGGGATGCACCGGCCAAGGCCAGAACAATGCCGCTTCATCCACCACTGCGGCCGCAGAAAGCACGCAGGCGGCGGATGGCGGCGACCAGGACGGCGCGACGGCGCTCGCGGAGGGCGGCGAAGACGCGGGCGCGCAGGCATCCGGCGAGGCGGGCGCGGGCGCGTCCGACACGGAACTCGGGTTTGACATGCGCATGTGCATAGCGTCAGAGCCGCAGACGATCGACCCGCAGCTCAACACCTCCGTCGATGGCGCCATAATGATCCACCACATGTTCGAGGGCCTGATGAAGTGGGTGGACGACGGCGCCGGCAACGCCGTGCTCGCGGAGGGCCAGGCGGAGAGCTATGACAAGGCCGCGAACGCCGACGGCACGATCACCTACACGTTCCACCTGCGCGACGGCATCAAGTGGAGCGACGGCCAGCCCGTGACGGCGCAGGATTTCGTGAACGGCCTGCAAAGGCTCGTCAATCCGGCGACGGCGGCCGACTACAACTACATCGTCGGGGGCATCATCCTCAACGCGCAGGAGATAATGGACTCCGCGGACGGCAAGCAGCCGGAGGATCTCGGCGTGGCGGCGATCGACGAGAAGACGCTCACAATCACGCTCGTCAACGAGTGCCCGTACTTCATCGAGCTGCTGGCATTCCCGCCGCTGTTCCCGACCCGCAAGGATCTGATTGACGCCAACGGCGACCAGTGGACGTTCGACCCCGCCACGTACATCGGCAACGGCCCGTACAAGCTCACGGACTGGGAGCACAACAGCTACATCTACACGGCGAAGAACGAAAACTACTACGACTATGGCAAGCTTGGCCCCGACACCATCCGCTACGTGCTCATGGACGATCACAACGCCATACTGTCCGCCTACCGCAGCGGCGAGCTGGATTTTATCGAGAACATGCCGGTTGACGAGATCCCGAATCTCAAAGAGAGCGGCGAGCTCGTGATTGCCGACTACATCGGCACGTACTACGCGTCGTTCCAAGTGCAGAAGGCGCCGTTCGACGACCCGCGCGTGCGCGAGGCGTTCACGCTAACGATTGACCGCCAGAACATCACGGACAACATCACGCGCACGGGCGAGGTGCCCGCCGACGGCTTCGTGCCTTCCGGCATAAACGACGCCAACCCGTCCGGCGACGACTTTAGGACCGTCGGCGGCGGCTGGTACAGCATCAATCCGGAGGACTACGCGGCCAACGCCGAGCGGGCGCGCGAGTTGCTGGCGGACGCCGGCTATCCGGGCGGCGAGGGCTTCCCGGTCGTGGAATACCTCTACAACACAGACAGCAGGCACCAGGCCATCGGCGAGGCACTGCAGGCCGACTGGCAGCGCGAGCTCGGCGTGACGGTCACGCTCGCCAACCAGGAGTGGGGCGTGTTCCTCGAAACGCGCAAGGAAGGCAACTTCCAGATCGCCAGAAACGGCTGGATCGCGGACTACAACGACCCGATCTCGTTCCTCGAGATGTGGGTGACGGGCAGCGGCAACAACGACGCGCAGTACAGCAACCCCGCGTTCGACGCGCTGATCGCTAACACCCGCTCGATCGCGGATCCGGCCGAGCGCATGAAGGCGCTGCACGACGCCGAAAAGCTCATGCAGGACGATTTCATGCTTGGGCCGATCTACTTCTACACGCAGAAGTACATGCTGAACCCGGAAATAAAGGGCATGTACTACACCCCGCTCGGCTACTTCCTGTTTGACACGGCGACCAAGTCCTAGCGCCAGGCCGGAATGAAGAATCGAGCAAAATGAGCGCGGACGGAGTAATAAAGCTATAAAGCTATAAAGCCTATATAGGCAGGGCCAGCCGGCCGCGCCGCCATATGCCCGCATAGCATGGACGGCGCGGCCGAGGCTGGCGGCCCCGCGCGAACATCGGAAGGGAATGGCGCTTTTTGGATCACTCAGACAATAACGTTTCATACGCGGCCGACAGGCTTGGCACTGAGCCTGTCGGCAAACTTTTGCTTCGCTTCTCGATCCCCGCGATAACGGGCATGATCGTGAACGCGCTGTACAATGTCGTGGATCGGCTGTTTGTCGGCCAGGGGGTCGGCGAGATCGCGCTGGGCGGCCTGTCGCTCGTCATGCCGCTCATGACCATCACGATGGCGTTCTCCATGCTGTTCGGCATAGGCGCGGCGAACATGATCTCCATGCGGCTGGGGCAGCAGCGCCGCGGCGACGCGGAAAGCGCGCTGAACCACTGCTTCTGGCTGCTGCTCGGCACGGGGCTTTTGCTGATGGCGCTGGGCCTGACGTTTTTGGAGCCGCTGCTGCTCCTTACGGGCGCGCAGGAAGGCAGCGGCGCCCTGCCCTACGCGAAGGGCTACTACCGCATCATCCTGTACGGCCAGGTATTCAGCATGGTCAGCTTCGGCATGTCGCACTGCACGCGCGCCCAGGGCTTCCCCACGGTCACTATGACCTCCATGCTGATCGGCGCCTGCATGAACATCGCGCTGGACCCGCTGTTCATTTTCGTGTTCGGCTGGGGCGTGGAGGGCGCCGCCTGGGCGACGATAATCTCGCAGCTCGCGTCGGCGATCTGGATCCTTTCGTTCAGCTTCAGCAAGAAGGCGTCCGTAAGGCTGCGCCTGGGGCCGCGCAAGCTGCCGCCGCAACATTCGGACGCGATATCGGCCGAGCCGGCGCGACAACCATCGGACGAACTGTCGCAACAGCCATCGGCCGAGCCATCGGCCGAGCCGGCGCGACAGCTGGACGTATCATCGTCTGAACCGTCGCCTCAGCTGGCAACCGAGCTGGCGCAACAGCCGCTGGCCAAAACATCGCCCGAATCGCCGCCTGTGCCACCAGCGCCGTCAGCGCCGCATGCGCCCGGCGCCCCCGCGAGCCCGGCCGGACGCACTCCCTTGCGCGGCTTCGCGCTCCCACCCGGCATAGCCCGGTCGCTGGGCTTTGTCCGGCAGATCATGTCGTTCGGCATGGCGCAGTTTCTGTTGCAGATCGCGGCGTCCGGCGTGCAGATCGTGTACAACAACAGCATGAAATGGTACGGCGCGAGCGCGCTGGGCGTGGACAACGGTGGCGACATCGCGCTGTCGGGCCTGAACATAGTCGGCTCCATGTCGATGATGATCCTGATGCCCGTGTTTGGCATAAACCAGGGCGCCCAGCCCATTCTGGGCTATAACTACGGCGCGAAAAAATACGGCCGCGCGCTAAGCGCCTATAGCCGCGCCGTCACGGCGGCCATTCTCGTCTGCACGGCCGGCTTTGTCCTCACGGAGGCCGCGCCCGTCGCCATAGTCAGGCTGTTCACGCCATCCGGCAGCGCGGCGCTGCTGTACTTCGCGCCGCTCGCCATGCGAATCGCGAACATCATGTTGCCCCTCAACGGCTTCAGCATAGTGTCGTCCAACATGTTCGTCGTCACCGGGCGCCCAAGGATGTCCATTTTGCTATCCATGCTGCGGCAGGTAATCCTGCTGATCCCGTGCATGCTGCTTTTCGGGCGCGTATGGGGGCTGGTCGGCGTGGTGGCCGCGACGCCAGTGGCGGACGGCCTGTCCGCGCTGGTGACTGGCGCCGTAATCATCTTCGAGCTAAAGAACATGCGCCGCCTGGCCAAAAGCGAAATCGCCGCGCCAGGCGCACCATAGCAACATAGCAACATAGCAACATAGCACCATAGCACCATAGTAACATAGCGCCATGTTCGCCATGTCGCTGGACGGCCGCGACTGCGAGCCATTCGCCGGCGCGCTTGGAAAAATATAAAAAGTATAAGAAGATTGAAGCTTTAAAAGATTCAGAAAAGGTGAGCGAGATGGGCAAGCAAGCGGACATGACCCCGGAACAGTCTTTTTTCGCGGTGTTCTGCATAGAGGCTCTTGCTGACGAGCTTCACACGACTGGCGACAAGGTCTACAAAATGCTCGCGGATGACAGCGACATCCTCGACGCCTACATCGTGCCGCACTACGACGTGCTACATACGCAGGGGCGCGACTGGATTGTCGATGACCTGAAAAGGCTGATGGCGAAGGAGAGTTTGATTCAATGATTCTCTATCACGGTTCATGCAAGGCCATCGAAAAGCCCGACCTGTCTTTCTCGCGAAAACTGGTGGACTTTGGCCCCGGCTTCTACGCCACGCCGTTCAAGGAGCAGGCAATAGGATGGACTGCGCGATTCAAGAGAGAAGGCAAATCGGCGATTGTATCGTCCTACGGGTTCCTGCAAAGGCCCATCGACGAGATCCTGCCGGACGCTATCAGGGTTCTTGAGTTTGACACGCACTCGATGGACTGGCTGAACTTCATCGCCGCCTGCAGACTGGGCAAGCCCGTGGAAGGGGAATGGGATTTAATCATGGGCGGCGTGGCGAACGACAAGGTGTTTGACACATTGCAGCTGTACTTTGACGGCTTGTTGCCCGCAGAGGAAGCGATACGCCGCCTGCGCTACAACAAGCCGAATTTCCAGTATTGCTTCAAGAACCAATGGCTTATCGACAACTATCTTCATTTTGTCGAAGCGGAGGAAGCGTGATGGTTGCAAACCGTTTGCTGGTAGGACACAAATGCGACGGCGTCATCAGGGCGTTCGCCGAGCTCGCGAACGTCCCGATACGCCAGGCGTTTGACGCGTTCTACAAGTCTATTCTCTACACGGAAATCGTGGGCGGCATCTCCGACATGCACTGCCGCAGCGACGGCTATCTCGCCGAGGAACTGATGCTTGAGCTGAATCAGGCAACGGAAAATAGTATTTGCTATACTGACGAGCATTTGAATTTACCATAAACGCGAGTCAGTAATACTCGTTTCATCTGTCCGACCGCAAATTGCGGTCGGAATCCCAATCGAACACGAGTATAATCCGCTAGTGCGCCCCTTTTATCCGAACAAAATTGGAACGATCAAGTTCCATGACATGTGGAGCAAAATAGGGACGACGATATTTTTGCTTTTTATAAACACCCAGCTAAAAATTACGCTTAACGCAATGATAACCAAGACGCTGCCCGAAAG
>JAISFK010000100.1 GCA_031263625.1 Clostridiales bacterium | reverse complement strand
CTGCGCCTGCGCAACGACCTGCTGGACGTGGACGGCTCCCGCCTCATAGCGATGGGCGGCGACCAGCAGCGCACGCCGGCGACGACAACCTCGACGTGGGGGCTTGTGAACCAGGCGCTCGACGGCTACGGCCTGAACTACAACACGGCGCCGAGCGTGGATGGGCTCATAGAGCGCTTCCCGGACACGTTCTTCTTCGAGTCCGAGTCGTCCTCGCAGACGGGCGCGCGCGGCGTCTACTTCTCGCCGAGCCTCGCGAACACGCCGCCGAACCAGACGCCCGGCAACAGGGGCACGTCGGCATATGACAACAACTTCTCGTCGTGGACGATGCCGAACGAGTACGGCCTGAAAAAGGACCGCGACCGCGAGGCGTTCATAGGGCAGTTCATCTGGTCGGGCTTCGACTACCTGGGCGAGCCGACGCCGTTCGGCGTATACCCTGTCGGCGTGTCGTCGTTCGGCACGGTGGACACGGCGGGCTTCCCCAAGGACTCATACTACCTGTTCAAGAGCCAGTGGACGAGCGAGCCGATGGCGCACATCGTGCCGATGAACTGGAACGACTGGCAGCTGGGCGAGGACGTGGAGGTCTGGGCGTACACGAACGCCATAAAGGCCGAGCTGTTCCTGAACGGGCGCTCGCTCGGCGTCAGGAGCTTTGACGAAAAGACGACGGAATTTGGCCTTGACTACTACGAGACGACCGAGCCGACGAAGGACGGGTCGGGCAGCGGCTACAAGACCGGCGCCGACACGAACCCCGACAATCCGGGCGGCTATGTCAGCCCGAACGGGTCATACGGCAAGCTGCACCTGACATGGCACGTGCCGTTCGAGCCGGGCGAGCTGAAGCTCGTCGCGATGGACAAGGCTGGCGCGCCCGTGGCGGAGGACAGCCTGAAGACCGCGAAGCAGGCATACGCGGTCGAGCTGAGCGCGTTCGAGCCGCAGGCGAGCGAGAACGGCCTGGCGTACATCACGGCGAAGGTCGTGGACGAGAACGGCGTCATGCTGCCGTCCGCGAACAACCTGATCAAGTTCGACGTCAGCGGCAACGGCCTGATCGTCGGCGTGGACAACGGCAAGCAGGAGAGCGCGGAGCTGTACAAGTGGGGCAACGTGGACGAGAGCGCCCACTCGGAGCGCTCGGCGTACAACGGCCTCGCGCTGGCGATAGTCAAGGCGGGCGACCTGGGCGACGGGAGCTCGTTCGCGCTCAAGGCGTCGGCGGACAACCTGTTCGCGGCCGAGATAGACGTGCCCGTGGCCGCGAAGGGCGGCACGGCGGAGGCGCCCGTCCAGACGCGGCAGCTGCCCAAGGGCGAGCTCGTCTCATTGGCGGCTAAGTCCGTGAAGGCGGCCAAGGGCAGCCCGATCGCGCTGCCGAGGGACGTGCTGGCGACATACGCGAGCGGCGAGACGCGGATTCTCAAGGCGACGTGGGACAGCGTCCCGAACGAGAGCTACGCCGAGGCGGGGACGTTTGAGGTCGAGGGGAGCATCGAGGGCGTGGCGCAGAAGGCCAAGATCAGCGTGACCGTGGCCGCGGCACCGTTCGCGAAGGACTATGGCCTGAACACGGCGGCCGGCGCGCAGGACATCGTTTCTGCCGACGGCGCGTTGGCGACCGCGAGCTTCACGAGCGGCACGAACTACCCGAACTACATGCTGAACGGCAACACGACGAACCAGTGGGACAACTACGCGGCAGCCGGCCAAACGGTCGTGCTCAATGCGGTGAACGCCGCCCGCGCGTCCGACTGGGTGGCGACGTACTGGCCGTCCGAAAAGACGCTCAGCAGCATCAGCCTGTACTTCACGACGAACGCGAACTACGCGCTGCCCGCGACGATAAACGTGCAGTACTGGGACGGCACGGAGTGGGCGAACGCGAGCAACCAGGCGGTCGCATACGCGACGGCGTCCAACCAGGCGACGACGGTGGCGTTTGACAGCGTGGCGACGGCGAAGGTGCGCGCGGTCATGACAAGCGCGGCGCCGTTCGACGCGACGACAGGCAGGCTGCGCATAGTCAAATTCGAGAGCTACGGGCCGGACTTTGAGGCGGGCGGAGAGCTTGCCGAGCTGGCCGAAGCGCTGGCGGGCGCGATCGCGGGGGCCGGCGCCCTGACGGAGGCCGACTACACCCCGGCCACGTGGCAGAGGCTGGCGCAGGCGGTCGGCGCGGCGACGACGCTGCTGAGCGGCGGGGGCGCTACGGCTGAGCTGCTTCAGGCGGCGATAGCGGAGATAGCGGCCGCGACGGCAGAGCTGGACGAGGTGGCGGACAAGGCCGCCCTGGCCGCGCAGCTCGCGCTGGCGGAGGCCATAACGGACATAAGCAAATACACGGAAGCGAGCGCGCTGACATTCACGGCGGCCCTGTCGGAGGCGCAGTCGGTCATGAACGACCCCAACGCGACGCAAGACGAGGCGACTGCGGCGGCGACGGAGCTGGAGCTGGCGTTGAGCGGCCTTACGCTAAAGACGGAGCCCGGCGACAGCGCGGCGCTCGAGTCCATGCTGGACAGCGCGATAGCGATCGAGACGGACCTGTTCACGGTCGAGTCCGCAGGGGCGCTTGAACTCGCCATAGACGCGGCGCAAGAATTGGCGGCGGACGCGACGCAGGAGGAGCTGAACGGCGCTTTGGCCGACATCTCAGGCGCGATAGGCGGCCTTGTTCTCAAGGACGAGTTTGAGCCGTATGCGCAGCTGACCGATCTGCTGATAGAGATCGCGCAGATGGACGGCACGCTGTACACGAAGCCCTCGTGGGACGCGCTGCAAGCCGTCGTGGCCGAGGCGTGGGCCTTCCTCGCGGACATA
>JAISFK010000083.1 GCA_031263625.1 Clostridiales bacterium | reverse complement strand
CCCTGCGGCAGATAGACGATAAGCGCTACGGGGCCGAGCTGGACAGGGGCAAGCCCTTCTGGAAGGTCGGCATAGCCTGCTTCGGCAAGCAGTGCCGCGTGAAATGCGAGATCGAGGGCGCCGGCAGAGCCGGAGCGTGAAACGCATGGCAGAAGGCAGCGGCAGAGCTGGAGCGTGAAAAGCGGGGCAGAGGGCGCTTCCGGGTTTCCTGCAAATTGAGCCGTTTTTTCTGTACTCCCGACAGCGGATGTGGTTATACTCGTGTTCGATTGGGATTCCGACCGCAATTTGCGGTCGGACAGATGAAACGAGTATTACTGACTTGCGTTTATGGTAAATTCAAATGCTCGTCAGTATACGTATTGAAAATAAATTAGTAATAGGATAATAAGAAATAAGGAGAAACCCCATGCTCAAAAAGGCGTTAGTAGTCATAGACATCCAAAACGACATCACAAAGAATTATAAAGAAATAATTGGTAATATAAATTTATCTATCGATTGGGCAGTTAATCATAATATCCATGTCGTATACATAAGACATGAAAATTTGTCAACTAGCACGAGGACTTTTAAGCCAGATACCTGCGGAGTAGAATTCGCACCGGATTTGAAAATGGTATCCGATAATATTTTTACTAAGAGCAAAGCAAACGCACTAACGAGCGAGGATTTCGCTGCCTTTGTTGATAAGAATGAGATAAATGATTTCTACATAACAGGAGCAGATGCCGTTGCTTGTGTTAAATCAACCTGTTACAACTTAGCAAAGGTCGGTTATACTGTGACTGTCATATCCGATTGCATTACCAGTTATGATAAAAAGAAATTTCCCGAAATGTCGGATTACTATAAAAACTACTATAAAAATAAGGGCTGTAAAATTATGAGTTTGAATGACATACTAAATTTTAACTAAATAACTAAAATAATTAAAACGTTTTGCGGATTTTTATTGGCTGCGCGGCGGCAAATGTGGTAGAATAACTTGGGCATGATTGTGCGGTCGCGCGGTTGGTTATACGGTTGCGCGATTGCATGTTTGCATTATTGCACGGATGCACGGATGCACGGGAGCGCGTTTATACAGTTATACAGCTATAGGAAGGTTTTGATTTGCGGCAACATGAGAGGCTGATGAAAAGCGGTGGCGCATATGGGCGCGGGAAAATGCACAAAAGACAAATAGCGGCAAAATCCGCAACGAGCAAAAGGCTATTTCTGGCCATATTGATAACGCTGTCCGTCGCCGCCTGCATTGGCGGCGCGGACATTCTGGATGCCCCGGCGGGGAACGGCGGCGATGGCGCGGATACGGTCGCCGGCGCGGACACTGGCACAGCTGGCAAGGCTGGCGGCGGCGCGGGCACAGCCAGTGATACTGGCGGCGTTGCCGGCAACGGCAGCGGCGGGAGCGTCGATGGCAACGGGGCCGGCGCGGCGGGCAGCGGCGGCGACGGCGCCGCGTCCGACATTCTGATACCTCGGCCGGCATACGGGCGAGAGGGATGGCCGGATGGCGGCGGCGATCCGGAGGCGCAGCCGGGCCAAGCGGCGCAGTCTGGCCAAGCGGATCAGCCGTGGCAACCCGGCCAGACCGGGCGGCCAGGCGAGGCGGGCGCGGCAGGTGCCGGAGGCCAAGCGGGCGCGGCGGGCGCATTTGGCGCTGGAGATCAAGCGGAAGCGGCGGGCGCGGATGGCGCGTCTGGCGCAGCAAGCGCTGGCGGCCAAACAGGCGCGGAGGGCGCGGCCGGGAAATCGGCGCCGTCTTCGGATGCGGGCAGCCCGGCGCGGGAAGCCTCGCCCGCGCAGATCGGCGCGCTCCTCGCGGCCGACACGCTTACGGCCAGGCTCGTGCGCGGACTGCTGCTCTACCCGAACTCGCCGACCGGACTGCTGACAGCCGCGAGCGCCGCCGGCGCGGCGGCAAGCCCGTATTCCGGCATAAACGGCGCGCTGTTCTCCGGCGTCATGTCCGGCATGGCGTCCGGCCTGAGCGACGCCATCGCGTCGGACGCGGGCATGCAGGGCAGCATCGGCGCGGCGCTTTCCGGGAACAGCAAGACGGTCTATTTCACCGTGGACGACGGCCCGTCGCTCATCACGCGCAAATTCCTTGACGTTTTCGAGGCGCGCGGCGTCCGCGCCACGTTTTTCGTGATCGGCAAAAACGCCGAGAAGTACCCGGACGCGCTGAGGGAGATCTACGCCAAGGGCCACTACATCGCCAACCACAGCTACACCCACAAGTACGACGCGCTGTATGCCAGCCAGGAGTCGCTGTTTGGCGAGCTTGAGCGCTGGGACGAGGCCGTCAGCGGCGCTTTGGGCTTTGACTACCACACGGACATATTCAGGTTCCCGGCGGGTAGCTCCTATCCAAAGGCGAAAAAATATCGCGAGGCGCTGCTGGAGAACGGCTATGTCTACTACGACTGGAACTGCCTGAACGGCGACGCCGAGATAGCCGACAGATCGGCGGACAGCCTGTACCGCTACATGGTGGACACGTACAGGGGCAGGGACGAGGTCGTGCTGCTGCTCCACGACTTCAATTCGCGCCAGACCACTGTTGACATGCTGGATCGCGCGATAGATTTTTTCAAGGAGAGGCATTACGAGTTTCGGACGCTCGACCAAAAGTGAGCGCGGGGCGGGCGCAGGGACGGGCGCGGAGGCGAGCGCGGGTGCACCTGCCAGCGTTTGCGCCAAGCAAGCCAAGCGGAACCGAACGCCCGCCAAGAGCGCCAAACGCGCCAGCCAGCAAACCTGATGAACCTGCGCCAGCCAGCCAGGAGCGCCAAGCGCTCGGCTCCGCGTTTTGAACCGCCCCGCCGCAACCGCAGCGCATATCCGGCTCCCGCTCGCCCGCCCTTGCGCGCATCGGCACAAGGCGACGCCCGGCCATCGCTTGCTTGCTTGCTCCGCTCTGCGCCCCGCCCGCTCCCGGCTCCCGCTCGCCCGCTTCGCGCCCGTTGCCATCCCCGCCCGGCCCTCGCCCGCTTATTCTACGCGCCGCCCTACGCGCCGCCCTACGCGCCGCCCTACGCGCCGCCCTGCGCGAACACCTCCCCGTACACGCGCACGTATGTCAGGAAATCGGCATACGAGCACTCCGGCGGGATCCGGTGATCCGGCATGGGCAGAAACCCGCCCTCGTCAACGACCGGCTTCAGCTCCGCCAGGTGCGCGCGTATGGCGTCCTCGCCGAGCGGGATGACGTGCTTGTTCACGCCGCCCATCATCTTCAGCCCGCCGCCGAACAGCCCGCGCAGCCTGGCCGGCGACTCCCCCCACGCGCCGACCTCCACCGGGAACACGATGTCGATGCCCGACGCCATCCAGCACGGCAAAAGCCTATCGACTTTGCCGTCGCTGTCCAGCAGCGTGAAGCCGACGCCGTTCTCCTTGTAGAAGCCGACCATTCGGCGATAGTGCGCGTCGAAAAACTCGCCATGCGCGCTCGGCGAGAACAGCGGCCCGGTGGAGCCGCAGCAGTCCTCGAAGAAATAGGCGAGGTCGAACCGGACGGCCTTCAGGACGGGCTCGTACACGGCCATGAAAAAGTCCGCCATGTGCGCGACCATCTCGGACAGCAGCTCCGGGTCGTCGTACATGAGGCAGGATATGGCCTCGACGCCCATGTAGTCGCGGAGCCAGCCGTACAGGCTCCCGCCCATGAAGCACAGCAGGGCGTCCCTCTCCGCGAGCGCCGCCGCCTTCTCCCGCCAGCCGGCGGGGCGGCGCCTCGGGTCGCCGGGATCCAGAAACGACTTGAACCGCTCCCACGACGCGCGCGTCGGCTCCAGCGCGTGGCGCACGGCGAGCGGGATGGACGAGCCGCGCAGGCTGGAGCGCTCGACGGCGCCGAGCTGCGTGCGGCGGATCACGTAGTCCTCCCCGCGCTCAAGCACTTCCTCCTTGAAATCCCCGATCGGCCACGGGCTGACGAGCCCATGGCAGTCCCACATGCCCTCCTCCCAGTCCGGATCCATGCCGGGCACCTGCGGGCCGGGGTCGCCGCCCGCCCGCGCGCCCGCCAGGCCCTCGGACGCCCAGCGCCGCTTTGTCTCGGCCCACGTGCCGAAGAAGTACACGGGAAGCCTGTCCGGCCTTCCCCCGCCGAACACCGCGCGAAAGCGCTCCTTGTGTGTCATGCGCGCATCCCCCATTTGAATAAATAATTAATCTTAAATTTATTTATATCTTATTCGCGCGGCCATTGCAAATTAATAAATAGCTTGGTAGAATATTATGTATGAAGCGCGGCGCGCGCCAGGCGGCGCACACTAAACGGTGTGAGCCAGGCGGCGCGCATTAGGCGGCTCGCACTGTTCGGCGCACGGTGCGGGGCAAGCGGCGCAAGTTGCGCGCCACAACCTATTTCAATTTCGGGGACACCATTATATGAATCACAGAGCGACGGCAGCCAGGCTTTCTTTAGTGTCAACTTCAACCGTTTTCTTTATCATTCTGCTAGGCGTTTTTCAGCCCGCTCACGCAGGGGCGGCGGGCTTTACCGACGTGGGCCGCGGGCACTGGGCATATGAGCAGATCGGCAGGCTTACGGCCACCGGCATTTTGCAGGGCTATCCGGACGGCAGCTTTCGGCCGGACAGCCACGTGCAGCGCCAGGAATTTGCGGCCATACTGGCCCGCCTGCTCGCCATGGTCAAGCCGCCGGCCCCCCTGCCGCCGTCGCCGACGTTTGTTGACGCGACCGAGCGGCTTTGGTCGTATCAGTACATCGAGGCGGCGAAGGCGTATTTCCCCGGCTACATCACGAACGGCTCGATGTCTTTCCGGCCCAAGTCGTTCGCGACGCGGGGCGAGGTGATGTCGGCCCTCGTGGAGTTTGTCGGATATGGCGTCATAACCGCAGATCTCGGCGTGCTGACGCGGTTTTCGGATGTGGCCGGGCTGAGCACGCAGCTCAAAATATTCGCGGCGCTCGCCCTCGAGGAGAACATCATCGCGGGCTACAGCGACGACACGCTCAGGCTGGGCGACCCTGTGACGCGGGCCGAAACGAGCGCCATGCTCATCAACGCGCTCGCCGGCAGGAGCGACATCGCCATAGCGGATCCCCCGCCGCCCGCGCGGCAGCTGTACGTCCCCGACGAGGACTCCGGGTTTTACGACGCTTTTTATGACGGCGCCGTGTTCGTGGGCGACTCCGTCTCGCTCGGGCTGCGCAACTACGCGCTGTACCAGCGGGGAAAGAGCCTGCCGGCGCTGGGCAGCGCGTCGTTTCTGGCCGAGGTGAGCTACAGCCTGAAAGTCAGCTCCAGGGAGAGCTTCAGCTCGGCCGGCGTCAATCTCTCGTATGAGGGCGAGAAAATGGCCCTGGCCGACATACTCTCGCGCATGGGCGCGAAGAAAATGTTCATCATGATGGGGCTGAACGACGGCGTGGCCGACGACCCGTCGGCCGGAATCGCGAAATACGCGCAGACGCTCGACATCGTTCAGAAAAAGAACCCCGGCATCGCGATATACGTGGAGCTGTGCACGCCCATCGCGAAAAAGGGCGAGACGGCGAGGCTGAACAGGGCCAACGTCGGCGCGTTCAACGAGGCGCTTAAAGCCATGTGCGCCGGGCGCGGCATTGAATGGGTCGATACGAACGGGCCTTTCCGGGACGGCGACAACTATCTTCGCGCCGACTACACGAGCGACAACTACGTCCATTTCAACAACAGCGGGGCGGCCGCGTGGCTTGGCGCTCTGCGCCAGTTCGCGAAATGCAAGTACATGTCGGGCGAGTGGATGCCGGACGGGCTGGCGGCGGAGAGCTTCAGCGGCAGCTACGCGGAGCTGGGCTGACGGGCGCCATACGTGAGCGAGCGTGCGGTGCTGGGCATGGCGGTTGCGCGGAACGCGAAACTAGGGATGGCCGCGAGGAACGCGGAACTAGGGATGGCGAGCAGGGCGACGGCATGGGCGGCGGACGGCGACGGCATGAGTGGCGGGCGCCGGTATGGGCGGCGAGCGACAGAATGGTGGGCGGCGGGCGCCGCCAGGGCAGGCCAGGCCGCGACGGCGGGCCGGGCAACACAGAGGGCTGAGGAAAGTCGCGGTGAGGAAAACTGCGGGCAGTTGCGGGCAAGACGGCGCCGAGGCGCCGCAATGGAGGGGGTTCATGACACACGGGTTTAGCGCCCAGAAGGGCTTGATTATAGCATTGCTGGCCATATTTGCCGCAGTCGGCATATCGGGTTGCGGCGCGGGCGGCGGCAATGGCCGCGCGGGCGGCGACGGCGATCCGGGCGGCACGGCGCCGGCAAGCCAGGCTGCGGCGACGAGCAAGGCGGGATCGGACGCCGCGCAGCCCGGAGGATCGCCTGCGGAAGGCGCCATCGGCGGCAGCTCCGCGCCCGCAGGCTCCGCGCCACAGGACGGCGCCGGCGAGGCGAGCGGCTCGGAGCCCGGCTCGGAGCAGCAACCGGAATCGCAGCCTGTTTCGTCCGGCGCGACGGAGCCGCCTGCTTCCGACGCCTTCCCCGCTGCGGAAGCTTCGACCGCGCCAGCTGCGTCGGGCGCTTCCGGCGATTCGGAAGTTTCGGGGGCGTCGGATCCGGCGTCGGAACCCTCCGCCCCGCAGCAGCCGGCCGGCTCCGAATCCCAGGCGGGCGCCGCGATGGACACGGCGCAGATATACGCGGCCATATCGGAAGCGGTCCAGATGCCCGAGATGATGCCGGTGCCGGACGAGCTCATACTTGAATACTACGGCATACAGGCGTCGGACTGCGCCAGCGCCGTGTTTTACATCTGCGTTGACAGCCTGCGCGCGGACGAAATCGTCATTGTCAGCGCGGTGGACGAGGCCGCCGCGGATCGCGCGCTGCAGAAGCTCGAAGCGCGCCTGGAGATAAAGGCCGACGCGGCCAAGGGATACTCGCCCGAGCAGTTTGCGATAATCCAGAAATGCAGCGCCCGCAAGGACGGCACGGCGGTCGCGATGCTCGTGTCGCCCGACGCGGCCCAGATGGTGAGCGTCTACGAATCGTTCTTGCCATAGGTATTTCGCATGAGTGCGTATAAGGCGGTTTAATGGTATTTTCGTCCGTCATATTTCTATTTGCCTTCCTCCCGGCCGCGCTGCTCGGATACTATCTTATCCCGGCGAGGTGGCAGCTGTATTTTTTGCTCGCCGCGAACCTGTTTTTTTATGGCTGGGGCGAGCCGGTCTACATCCTTCTCATGATGTTTTCCATAGCGCTGAACTACGCCGGCGCGATGCTCATATCGCGGTTCCCCGCGAAGAAAAAGCCGGCGCTCGCGCTGACCGTGGCGGCAAACCTGCTGCTGCTGGGCTACTATAAATACGCCGCCTTCGCGATCGGCAACGCCGCGCTGCTGTTCCCGCAGCTCAAGGCGCTCGGCGCGCCCGACATCCTGCTGCCGGTCGGCATCTCGTTTTACACGTTCCAGTGCATGTCATACGTGATCGACGTCTATCGCGGCGACGTGCCGGCCCAGGCCAACCCGTTCCTGTTCGGGACATACGTTTCCCTGTTCCCCCAGCTGATTGCCGGGCCCATCGTCCGATACAGCGACGTAATGCTCGAAATGGAGCACCGCGTCGTCAATTTTGCCATCGTCAGCGACGGCATAAAGCAGTTCGCCGTGGGCCTCGCGAAAAAGCTCCTGCTCGCCAACGCGATGGGCCAGATGTGGGAGTCGCTCAACGGCGCGGCGAGCGCCGCAGCGGGCGCGGCCGCAGCGGGCGGCGGGATCGGCCTGACAGGCGCCGCCGACAGCCTGCTTGGCGGCGGCAACGGCCTGGTCGGCGCCTGGGTCGGGGCCATCGCGTATTCGTTTCAGATATACTTTGATTTCAGCGGCTACTCGGACATGGCCGTCGGGCTGGGCAAAATGATGGGCTTCCGCTTTCCGCAGAACTTCAACTACCCCTACATTGCCGGCAGCATAACGGACTTTTGGCGCAGATGGCACATAACGCTGTCCACGTGGTTCAGGATGTACGTGTACATCCCGCTTGGCGGCAACCGCGCGGGGCCGCGCCGCCAAATTCTGAACCTGCTGGTCGTGTGGTTCCTGACGGGGCTGTGGCATGGCGCGAGCTGGAATTTTGTCGTGTGGGGGCTGTATTTTTGCGCCCTGCTCATAGCGGAAAAGCTGTTCCTGGGCCGGCTGCTGGACAGGGCCCCGGCGGCAGTCCGGCACCTTTACGCGCTGTTCTTTGTCGTATTTGGATGGGTCCTGTTTTATTTCACGGACTTCTCGGCGCTGGCCTCATACGCGGCGGGGATGTTCGCGTGGACGCGGGCCGGCGCCTTCTCGCCCGACGCGCTGCGCGTGACGCTGGCGTATTTGCCGATGCTCGCCATATGCGCCGTCGCCGCCACGCCGCTGCCCAAGGCGCTGCTGGGCCGCATGGCGCCGCGCGGGCGCGCCGCGTGGGAGGCGGCCGGCTCGATCGCGCTGCTGGCCCTGTGCGCGGCGGCGGTCACGAGCCAGAGCTACAACCCGTTCATCTATTTCAGGTTCTAGCCTGCGGCGCGGCGCCTCGTGCCAGACGGCGCACGCGGACGCCGCCCGCAGAGCGGCTGGCAGCAACGGCACCGGCGACTGGCAACAGATGGCAATGGCAGGCGGGCAAAACTGGGGCGATGAGCCGGCGGGACTGGCCGGCAAAACTTGGAGCAGGAGGCTTTTTTCGCAATATGGCAGACAGCAGGAGGCGCGGCGGGCAGGGGCAGCCGCCGGACAGGCGCATAGAAGACAGCGGCGAGAATAGGCGCGGCGAAACCCCGCTCGACGGCGGCGACGCGCCGAAAACCGCTGAACCGAAAACCGCTGAGCCGAAAGCCGCTGAACCGGAGCCCGCGGCGCTTGGCGGACGCCGTTCGGGAAGCGCGAAATCCCTCGCCGCGCCCGATGCTGGCGCTCGCTCGGAGCGCACGGCCTTGCCTGACGGCAGCCCGCAGGAACGCGAAGCCCTGCCAGAGCACAGCTTAATCCCGCGCGACGGCGGCGACGGCGGCGACGGTTCGATCCCCGCAGTCGGCGACATGCTGCTGCCGTTGCTGTGCGCCGCGCTGCTGCTGGTTTTCCCGCTGTATTTTATCTTTGCCGACGCGCCGGTATTTTTTGAAAACGAAAAGCGGTACGCCTCCACCCTGCCGGACTTTACCGCAGAGAACGCGCTGAGCGGCGCCTGGAGCGAGGGCGCGGAGTCCTGGCTGGCGGACAAAATGCCGCTGAGAAGCTTTTGGGTGGGCCTCAACGCGTATTTCGCGTATGCCACGGGCAGGCAGAACGCCACGGACGTCTATATCGACAGCAGGGGCGACCTTCTGGAGAAGCCCGCCGCCTTCGACGCCGCGGAGCTGAGCAAGAGGATCGGCAAGATTGTCGATTTCGCCGGCGCGGCAAACGCGCGCACGGCTGTTCTGGCGGTGCCTTCGGCCGGATACGTCGCCAAGCCGTACTTGCCGGGCTATGTCTGGAGCGGCTACAACGACGAGGCGCTGTTCGCCCAGATCTCGGCCTGCATTGGCGATGCGAGGCCTGCCCGGCCGCCGGGCTTCATCGACGTGCGCGGCGAATTTATGGACTCGGGCGCCCCGCTGTTCTTCCGCACCGACCATCACTGGAACATGGACGGGGCGTACACGGCTTATGCGGCAATCTGCCGCCAGTGGGGCCTCGAGCCGTTCCCGCGCGACCGATTCGGCGTCAGCCGCCACGCCGGGTTTTACGGCTCGACGTATTCCGCAAGCGGGCTGTGGCTGACAAAGGCCGACGACATCGAGCTGTGGCTGCCGCCGGAGCAGGTTTCGGTCACGTTCAGCGACAAGGACGGGGAGTACGGCAGCCTGTTTTTTGAATCGCATCTTGCCGCGCTGGACAAATACCCCGTGTTCCTGGACGGGAACCATCCGCTGGCGACCGTCGAGAACATGGCGCCCTCCGCGGAGGCGCGGGCGGCCGGGACGCTGCTGATGATCAAGGATTCTTACGCAAACAGCCTCGTGCCGTTGCTGATCGGGCATTACAGCAAAATCGTGCTCATCGATCTGCGATATTACAGACAGAGCGCGAGCGAAGTCGCGGCCGCGCAGATCGCAAACGCGACTGGCGCAAACGCGCAGGCCGCAAACGCGATTGGCACCGGTGTGCCTGATGCGGATGTGTCTGGCGCGGACGGAGGCGCAAACGCGCAGGCCGCAAACGCAACTGGCGTGGATGTGTCTGACGTAGGCGTGCCTGGCGCGGACGGCGGCGCAGCCAGCGCGGACGCGCGGCGCGCGCTGGACATTCTGTTCGTGTACTCCGCGAAAAACCTGGCCTCGGACGCCGACCTGCTGTGGCTGCGGTAGCCAGGCCGCGCCACGTTGCGCCGCGCCCGCGCAACTCGGCGAAGCTTCGCCGCTCGCCGGGCCGCAGCCGGCAATAGGCGCGCAATCCGCATAGTAGCGCCATCCGGCAATGGGCGGGCAACCCGCAAATTGCGCAACCGCTGGCAGTCGCCTGCCCGGTGTCTGCAACAGGCAATAGACGGGCAACCCGCGCAGTCGCGCCAGCCAGCCGGCAGGCCGCCCGACCGGCGCCTGCCGCCCTCAAGCCAGCGCAGGCCAGCGCCAGCGCCCCCCGCCCCAATATGGCCCAAGCGCCTTAAATGGGCATATCCTTTCTTACGCGCGCAAGGCTTTCGATCGGATCCCCGAGCGGCGAGTATTCCAGCCCAATGTATCCGCTGTACCCCATTTTCCCGATCGCCTTCAGGACTTCTGGATAGTTGATCTCGCCGTCGAACGGATCGTGGCGCCCTGGGTTCCCCGCCGCGTGGAAATGGCCTATCCTCCCAATCCCGCCCGCTATGTTGGAAATGAGGTTCCCCTCCATAATCTGCTGGTGATAGATGTCGAACAGGACTTTCACGCTGGGCGATCCCACCGCGTCAACGATATCGTAGGCTTCCGACGAGCTCCACAGGAAATAGCCCTTGTGATCCGCTATCGTGTTCAGCGGCTCCACGAGCAGAGTGAGCCCCGCGCGCTCGAGCATCGGCGCGGCGGCTTTCAGGCCGCTGACGACGCTCAGCCATTGCAGCCCCCGGTCGGCGCCGGTGTCCTGCCCGGTCTGCGCGATGAGGCTGCGCGCGCCAACCCTGCGCGCGGCGTCCACGGAGCTCCGCAGCGCCTCTACGAACGCCTGCCTCCCGGACGGCTCGGTCAGGCTGGCCGGCTTCGCGCATATCGCCGATATGGCGAGGCCGTTTTCCTTCGCCGCGGCGGTGACGGCGTCCAAGTCCTTGTCCCACCAGCTCCAAAATTCAAACGCCCCGAAACCCGCCTCGCGCACCTTGCGGATTTTATCCAGATAATCCGTCCCGCCAAAGACCATTTCAATGCACACAGAATACTCAAGCAGCCGCGCACCGCCCTGCGCGCCGCCAGCGTCCGATGACAGCATCTGCAAACCCTCCCCTGCCTCGCATTTGGCATAAATAAAGCATAAATAAGAGCCGCTTCAATAATATATTTCGCCGCGCCGCTTGTCAACGCGCCCCAAAAATATTGGGCCTGCACGCGACCCTGCGCGGATTGCGGGAATGGCTGGATCTTAAACTGTACGGACATGATTGTTGACGAACACGCCACGCTTGACGGCACCGAAAGCAAGTGCCGAATCGATGGCCGCCGCCGACAGCGTTTCTGCCTTGAGCGGGGCGGCGCAGTGCCAATCGCCGCCAGCTTACAATTATTAGGAATAGTTTTTGCGCAAAGAGCTTTGCCGCCGATTGCTTGACACGATTGCTTGACGCTTGACACATGCCATTTTGAAAATGGAGCTGGCTTTTTTCCGCAGTTTGTGATATTTTCGTTGTGTAAAGGAGCGAAAGCCTGCCCATGACTGAGGCCATGTTTTACGAAAAAGCCGAAAACTCGTGCGCGCGCTGCCTGCTGTGCCCGCACCGCTGCCTCGTCAGGCCGGACGGCGCGGGCCTGTGCGGCGCGCGCGAAAACGACGGCGGCGCGCTGCGCTCGCGCAACTACGGCCGAATATCGTCCATCGCGCTCGATCCCATAGAAAAAAAGCCGTTGCGGCGGTTTTATCCCGGCTCGCTCATCCTGTCGGTTGGCAGCTTTGGCTGCAACCTCTCGTGCCCGTTCTGCCAGAACCACGCCATAGCCCAAGAGCGCCCCGCGACGCGGGCCGCCGGCAGCGCGGAGCTCATAGGCCGGGCGCTCGCGCTCGTGCCTCGCGGGAACATAGGCATCGCGTACACGTACAACGAGCCGACGGTCTGGTACGAGTTCGTGCTTGAAACGGCCAGGCTCGCGCACGATTCGGGCCTCAAAAACGTCATGGTGACGAACGGCTATATCAACCCCGAGCCGCTGGCCGCGCTGCTCCCACACATCGACGCGATGAACATCGACCTGAAGGGCGGCGCGGATTTTTACGCGCGGCTCTGCGGCGGGCGCGAGGACGCCGTGAAGGACGCGATCCGGATGGCGAGCGCGGCGTGCCACGTGGAGGTCACGACTTTGCTCGTCACGGGCCACAACGACACAGTCGCCGCCGTCGAGGGCGTCGCGCGCTGGATAGGCGGCATATCGCCCGACATCCCGCTGCACGTGACCCGCTTTTTCCCCGCGCACAAGATGCGCGATTGCGAGCCGACGCCTGCCGAGTTCGTGTTCGAGGCCGCCCGCGCCGCCATGCGCCATCTCAAATACGCATACCCCGGCAATGTGGGATAGGCTTATGGAAAATTCAAATGCTCGTCAGTATACAAGTTCACACTCTGGCCCGACTCGACCAATCGACCAATCGCAGGCACCAATCGCAGGCGATGGCAGGCGATGGCAACGGGCGATGGCATTATACTGATTTATTTTTTCGGGCTATTGCTTTTATTGATTTGCTATTGTATAATTGTTGAATAATTCGTGCGAGTCAATTTATATTTATTCAAGGCTAGGGCAATGTTATGCGTGAGAAACACAAGATTGGCATTTTCGGCGACACGGGCATGGTGGGGATGGAACTGGACCGGATCCTCTCCGCGCACGGCGCCGCAGAGGTGGCGTACAGGAGAAACTCCAGGCGCGCCGAGGGCAGCCTGCCCGACTGCGGGCTGTGCTTCCTCGCCACCAAGGACGCCGAATCCATGGCGTTCGCGCGCGAGGCCGTCGGCGCCGGGGCGTCCGTCATAGACATGAGCGGGGCTTTTCGCCTGCCCGCCGCGCTTTTC
>JAISFK010000066.1 GCA_031263625.1 Clostridiales bacterium | reverse complement strand
CCGCGCCCGGCCAAGTGGCGACTCCCGCGCCCGGCGTGCATCCGCGCGTGCTGATCACCCCCGACGAGCTGCCTGCGTGGCGCGAGCGCCTGCAAAGCGTCAAGGCCGAGCAGCGCGCGATGGCGCAGCTTCGCAACTGGGCGGGCAATATGCTGAATGACAATGCTCATCTGCGCGACATGTACGACACTCTGCTGGAGGGCGACCCGGAGAAAATAGCCGCCTTTGCGCCCCGCAACTCAGACGCGGCGTGGATGCTCAACAACGTCGCCTTCCTCATCCTGTTTGACGCCATGGACATTTTGTCGCGGGACGACGCGGCGAGCGGGGCGGAGCTCGCGAAAGTCTATCACTCCTACAATTTGGTGCTGAACGGCGACATAGACAACGCGGTTCTTAAAAACGCCATCACGTCCTTTGCCAGTGGGGGGAGCGAAACCGGCGCTTTATACGGCCTCGCCTACGATTTTCTCTACAATTACATGACGGACGGGCAGCGCGACCTGGCGCGGTCGGTCATCGCCAAAATGCTCGCCCCCACGCAATACCTTTATGGCATGGATCCGAAAGATTTTTTCCTGCCTGAGGCGCGCACTTTCAACTGGATGGGCGCGGGCATGCACAACGTGACCCTCAACCTGTGCATAGAGGGCGAGCAGGGCTTCCGGCCGGATCTGTACGAGCAGGGCAAGACGCTCATGCGAGACTTTCTGACCTACGGCATCCACCCGTCCGGCTTCCCCATCGAGGACATGCACTACTACCATTACGGGATGCACAACGGCTCCGTCGCGCTGATGGCCATGATTCGCCGGGGCGATTACAACGCGGTGATAGAGGGCACCAACTACGAGAATATGAACGACTGGTATTTTTACGAGACGGAACCCTATGGCTACGCGTTTTCCCAAAACGGGGACACTGTGAACAACGCGGGCGGCTCGGCAACCGCATACATCCTGCGGAAGAACCTCTGGCCGGACGACCCGGTGTTCGACTTTATCTACCGCAACCGCATGAAAGACGATTACGGCGGCGTCGGCGACAGGGGAGATTTTTTGATGGCGGCGCTTTACGGCATGGACTATAGCGAAACCGGCGCGTGGAATCCGGCCGCGCTGGATTTGCCGCTTGATTTCTCCGAAGAGTACCGAGGGCACAGCTTCGCCCGCTCCGACTGGACGAAGGACGCGACGAATCTGATTTTCCGCGCGAACGCGGATGCTTTCGAGGGGGCGGGCCACGCCCATTCCAACGCCGGCGACTTCGTGCTGACATCCATGGGCCAGCGGTGGGCGATAGACCGCGGCTCCAACATCCCCGAGGCCGCGATGCACAACCAAGTAATTATCGACGGCAAGGGGCAGGAGTTCTTCCCGACCTCCGGCGAGCTGGTCATGTCCCGCACAGAGGACTTGGGGTTTGCCGCCATAGCGGACACGAAGCACCCGTGGGAGTTCCGCGAGGCGGGCGCTGGCCGCATAGGAACTGACAGGAACAAGGAATATACATGGTATATACCGGGCGACGGCGTGGCGACCAGCAGCAACCCATCGATGGAAGCGCAGACTGGCACGATGGAAAAGGCGTTCCGCTCCGCGTCGCTGATACGCGGCGAGCACTCCTACGCGCTCGTAACGGACGACATCCAGAAAGACGGGGCGGCGCACGAATACCAGTGGATGATGCAGGTGCCCAACGAGGTTGAGGCGAAGGGCGCGTCCGGCAAGGACATGGTTTTGGGGCTGGAAAACGAAAAAAGCGATTCGCCGCGCCTGCTCGTGCGCTCGCTGGAGGGCGGCTCCACCCCCGCCGCGTCGAGCCGCGAGCTGGAGACATACCTGATCCAGCGGTCGCAGGAGGTGTCCGAATCCAGCGCGAGCTACGGCAACGGCAAGCGGGTGGTCATCTCCGCGCAGACCGTCGCGCCCGCGTTCAGGACGCTGCTGATCCCGCACCGCAACGGCGAGGCGCTGCCGGAAACCTCATTCGACGGCAACACGCTGACCGTGGAATGGCCGGGCCAGAAGGACGTGTTCACGTTCAGCGAGCATGAAGACGGCTACGCGGTCTACAGCATGACGCGCAACGGCGCCGAAACTTTTGCCGGCACGGCGGGCGGCGCTCTGCCCGGCGCGGACAAAGCGGCCCTCGCGCAGGCCATAGAGGACGCGGAGGCCATAGACCTCGACGGATACACGCAGGACAGCGCGGCGAACCTGCTTGAGGCAATTTTGGAGGCGAAAGCGGTGCTGGGCGACGCGGCCGCGACGCAGGATGAGGCCGACGCGGCGGTGGCGGCGCTGGCAACGGCAGTCGCGGCGCTTGCCGAGAGGGAGTCGCCCGGCGACAGGCTGGCGCTTGAATCGCTGCTCGCGAACGCGGCCGCGATAGGCGGAGCCGCGTTCACGCCGGAGTCGGCGGCGGCGCTTAGCGCGGCCGTCCTTGCGGCACAGGGCCTGCTTGAGGACGCATGGGCGACCCAGGGAGCGATCGACGCGGCGGCGGGCGCAGTGGATGCGGCGATCGGCGGGCTCGTGCCGGCCGACGGGCTGGAGGACTACGAGCCGCTGATCGAGCTGCTGCTCGAATACGCGAGGCTGAACTCGTCGCTGTACACGCCGGCGTCGTGGCAGGCGCTGGCCGATCTGATGGCCGACGCATGGCAGTACGTGCTGGACGAGCAGGCGGCGGCGCAGACGGCGATGCAGGCGGCGATGCAGGCGGCGATGCAGGCGGGCGGCCCGGCAATTCCGAGCGTTCCGGCAGACCCGCAGGAATCGGGCGACTCGGGCGACCCAATGGGGCCTCTCGGAGCGCCGGCACCGGCGCTGCCGCAGAACCAGGCCGAAATAGCCGCGCTGGAAGCCGGGCAGGAGCTGGCGCCAATGGCGACGAACATCAAGCCGGAGGTGCTTGACTGGATCGCCAGGCTGATGGAGAAGCACGGAGAACTCGTATGGCTCCCGACAGTGGAGCTAGGGCCGCAGAAAGACATCACGGCGGGCGTGCGCGCTGTCGCCGCGACGAAGGAACTGATCGCCGAGTACATCGACGGCGCGGCAACGGCAGAGTTTGCGGTGTCCGGCCTCAGCCTGAAAAACGTCGGCACCGTCGCGCTGAACCTCAGCGTGAAAGACGCGGATGTGGGCGCACCTCTGCTGAGTATTCCCGGCGGGCTCAAGGGCGACGACAAGGACAGCGACGACGACGACCTCGCGAGGATAGCGCTTTACGAAGAAACGGCGCCGGCGCTCGACGGCTACAGGACGTATTCCGTGCAGATCCACGCGACGGGCAAGGATTTCAGCGTCGAGGACGGGGAACCCATCCTGGAAGTGAGCCTGCCGCTGAAAGAGAACTCGCGCCAGGCAGTGACGCTGGTATTGAGCAAGCTGGACATCGTGTTCTACGACAGCAGCTTCGAGAACGGCGAAACCGGCATACAGGCCAAAGAACGCATCTCGCCGGCGGCCGCGGCCACGCTCATGCTAATCCGCAGCAGATTCGACGTCAACCTTGACGGCGCGATCACGCTGCTGGACGTGAACCTGGTCAGGCAGAACCTGGGCGTTGCGGCAGACGGGCAGGGCAACTGGCCGAGCGATGCGGCGAAGCGCTGCGATCTTGGCGGCGACGATCTTTCCGAGCCCGGCAAGGATCTGCCGGACGGCAGGATAGACGCAAGGGATCTGACGCTCGTGATGGCGAAATACCAGCTAGAAAACAGCATATAGCGGGCGAAGCGCGAAAACGGGCATGGCGGCCGGATGGGCACGGATCGAGCGCCGGATGGCGCGGACGGGGCACTGCAAAAAAAACAAGCCGGGAACGGGGGGGGGGGGGGGCGCCCCGCCCGCGCGCGCCCCCGCCCCCCCCCCGTCGCGCTGCCAGCCATCTGGCTTGGCCGCCACAGCCCGCCCCTGCCCGTCTGGCGATTCCCGCCCGCGCCAACTCGTCCGCTCCCGCCCGCCCCCGCCCGTCTGGCGCCCCATGCTCGCGCCGGCCCGTCCGGCGGCCATTCATGCCGCCGCGGCCGAAGCTGCGCGTGAACAATTTGCAAAGGGACATATATTTTTTGGAAGGAGCCGCTGTTTTGGATAACTGGTTCAAAAACGCGCGTTTCGGCATGTTTATACACTACGGCCCGTATTCCGTCGCCGCGCGGGGCGAATGGGCGTATAACCGGGAGCGCATCGGCGCGGAGGAATATTTTGAGAAATACGCGAAGAACTTCAAGGCGGAGAACTGCCACCCCAAAGAGTGGGCGCGGCTGGCGAAGGACGCGGGCGTGAAATACACCGCCCTCACCGCCAGGCATCACGACGGATTTTGCCTGTGGGGCACCAAAACGACCGATTTCAACGCGGTCGCCTGCGGCCCGCGAAAGGATTTGGTGGCCGAATACTTGGCCGCCGTCCGAGAGGCGGGGCTGAAGGCAGGGCTTTACTATTCCGTGGCCGACTGGCGCCACCCCGACTACCCCGGCGCGTACAGCCGGGACTGGCCGCTCGCGTGGGAGGGCGAGGACAAAAGGAAACGCTTCGTCGCGTTCTACACCGAGCAGATACGGGAGCTGATGACGAATTACGGGCAAATCGACGTTTTTTGGTTTGACGGCTGCTTTCCGCAGCCCCTTGACGGGGAGAAAGCGATCGCCATGATACGATCCCTGCAGCCCGGCATTATGATCAACAACCGCAACGGGCGCCCATACGACTTCCTTAACAGCGAGCAGGCGGTGGTTCCCGCGAGGGACGGCGGCATGTGGGAGGCGGGCCTGACGCTTAACGACAGCTGGGGCTACAATGCGGGCGACGACAACTACAAATCGGCGCGGGACGTGGTGAAGCTGCTGCTCCAGACGGCGCAGGACGGCGGCAATCTGACGATCAACGTCAGCCCTGCGGGCGACGGGGCGATTCCCGAGCGCGCGGCGGCCACTCTCAGAGAAGTGGGCGAATGGCTGAGGATCAACGGCGAGGCTGTCTATGGGAGCGAGCGATCGCCGTTCTCATGGGGCCATTCCCACATAATCACGGTGAAAGGCGAGCGGGTATACATAAATCTGCACAAAAAAATGACAGAGCTGTGCGTGGCCGAAATCAAAAATCCGGTCAAGCGCGTATGCCTGCTGAAAAACGGCGCGGACTGCCAGTTCTCGCAAACGGCGGGCGGGCAGCTGACTATTTCCGGCCTCCCCGAAACGGACGATCTGGCGCTGACCATCGTCTGCGAAACGGAGGGCAAGCCAGAGCCGCTTGTCCCGCAGACGACATTTTGGATTCCTGGAGCAGAGGAAATGAAGTAGAAGGCTCTGATACTAAGCAGGCTAAGCAGGCTACGCCCGCAACCTATACTGACGAGCATTTGAATTTACCATAAACGCGAGTCAGTAATACTCGTTTCCTCTGTCCGACCGCAAATTGCGGTCGGAATCCCAATCGAACACGAGTATAAGCAGGCTACGCCCGCAACCTAAATATGTTTTTAATGCGGTTTTCTATAAAAACTGGCTATTCGGCGAGCAGGCTGCCGCTGTCAAGCTGCCGGCAATCCTGAATGTCATCGACAAGCACAGTGCCCGCTGCGATTTGATACACGATGCGGTATCTGCCGCAAGACGATAATGTAGCGGTATTTGCCGCTCTGAAGATAGGGGCGGTCCCTAGTTCATGCTCCATGCGATTTTGCCCCTTTTTCGATGGCTTTTTGCATGTTGTCTTGAAATTCATCAACCGTATAGCCCCGTGTTCCGAACAGGCGCGCGCGCTCCGCATCAAAGAGCCGTTCCGCCGCCGCTAAATCGTCTTCTCTGCGGCTATAGGTTTCCATGTCCATGATTACCATGTCGCCCTCTCCATTTTTGGTAAGGAAAACAGGTATTCTGTTCGTGCGGCATATTTCAGCGACACTGTTATAGTTTTTACGCAATTCGCTCGATGGCTTGATAATAGGGTGCATGTGCGCTCCTCCTCCGAGTTGCAAAATCCATAGCTATATTATACCCCGGTGACATCAAGGTGTATATGACAAAGCCTGAGTTGTTTGAAGTCGGCCTCATATCTTTACCCACCAAAATGGGTCATTCGGTTCGCGCCTATGACGCAGAACGTACTGTCTGTGACGTGTTGCGAAGCCGGAACAAAATCGACGATCAGTCCGTTGCGGCGGCTATGAAGAATTACGCCAACCGAAGTGACAAGGACATGGGCAAATTGGGCCGGTACGCTGTGATGTTTCGTATAACCAAAATCTTGCGCCAATACTTGGAGGTGCTTCTGTGAGTTCAAAAGCCATGAGTCTGAAAGCGCGTATCCGCAACTTGGCAAAGCAGAAAGGTGTTTTGTCCAATTTTCAGAAAAACATAGAAGGGGTGGGGTTGCCAGTGATTTACAATGATTTACAACGATTTACAACGATTTACAACGATTTACAATGAGGTCGAATGAAAAAGTAAGTTGGAGAGTTTTGGCGTTTGTCTGACTAAGGCTGACAGTTTGGAGTTTCACAATCGGGTTTTCAGTTTGAAATTGAGGTTGCGGGCGTAAAAATGGGCGG
>JAISFK010000063.1 GCA_031263625.1 Clostridiales bacterium | reverse complement strand
GCGCACGCGAAAATTGCGCGAAAATTCGGGTTCTTCATAAAATCTTCACAACGGCATGGTATTATGGTAAAGTCTAATGGGCTGAATGAGCCTATTTGGCTATTCAGCCTATTCGGCTTATCCGGGCTATTCAGTCTGGCCAGCCTATTCGGCTTATTGGGCCTATTGGGCGGCGAAAGGGGGCGCGCTGCGCGAAATGCGGGACGGCATTGAAACAAAAAAACTGAGCGTCGGCGGCATGACGTGCGCCAGTTGCCAGAGCAGGATCGAGAAAAGGCTGTCCGGCACGGCCGGCGTAAAGAGCGCCGACGTCAGCTACAGCGCGGGGACGGCCGTCGTCTGCTTCGACCCGGCCGTCGTGTCGCAGGGCGACATTGCCGCGGCCATTCGCCAGCTCGGCTACGAAGTGCTCGGCGACGGCAGGCGCGGGGGCGCCCCCGCGCCTGCGGGCGGGCGCCGGGCCGCGGGGATTCTCATTATAGCCGTCGCGGCGTATCTGATTTTGCAGCGCTTGGGGCCTGTCAGCCTGTTCAACCTGTTCCCGACCGCAGAGGCCGGGATGGGATACGGCATGCTGTTTGCCGTCGGCCTCCTGACGTCCGTCCACTGCGTCGCGATGTGCGGCGGCATAAACCTGTCGCAGTGCATGCCGCGCGGCGGCGCTGCCAGTGCGGCCGTAAAGAGCGCGGACGGGGTCGGCGGGAACGGCAAAGCAGGCGGGTGCGGCACCGTCGGCGGGGCTGGCAGCGGCAATGCGGGCGGGAGCGGCGGCAATGCGGGCGGGCGCAGTGGCGCCAACAGTGGCGACAGCATTGGCGACGGCGGCGACAGCAGTGCCGACGACAGCGGCAACAGCATTGGCGACGGCGGCGCGCCGAAAAAAAGCCTCTTGGCGCCGACGCTGCGGCCGGCCTTCCTGTACAACCTCGGCCGCGTCGCGTCCTACGCCGCCGTGGGCGGCATAGTCGGCGCCCTCGGGGCCGCAGTCAGCTTCACCGGCGCGATGAAGGGCGCCGTCCAGCTGCTGGCCGGCGCGTTCATGGTGGTCATGGGCGTCAATATGCTGGGCGCGTTCGCGGGATCTGGCGGGGGCGCGCTGGGCGGCGCGCTCTCCCTGTTCAGGAAGCTTGCCCCGCGCCTGCCGAAAAAACTGGCCCGCAGCCTCGAATCCAAGCGGGCCGGCAGCAACAGCCCTCTGTATGTCGGGCTGCTGAACGGCCTCATGCCGTGCGGCCCGCTGCAGGCCATGCAGCTTTACGCCCTGTCGGCTGGCTCCGCGCCGGCCGGCGCGCTGTCCATGCTCGCGTTCAGCCTAGGCACGACGCCGCTGATGTTTGGCCTCGGCGCGCTCAGCTCGGCGCTGGGCAAAAAGTTCTCCGGCCGCATGATGGCCGCCGGCGGCGCTCTGGTCGTGCTGTTCGGGCTTTCGATGTTTTCCGGCGGCTGGGCGCTGTCCGGCCTGCCGGGGCTTTCATCCGTCCTGCCGCCCGCTTCCTCGGCGCCCGGCAGGAGAGAGGCGGTTCGGGCCGAGGCGCCCGCCGCCGTAGTCGTCGAAGGCGGCGCGCAGCTTGTGCGCAGCACGCTGGGATCCGGGCAGTACCCCGCGATAACGGTCGCCGCCGGCACGCCGGTGAGATGGGTGATAGACGCGCCAAAGGGCAGCATAAACGGTTGCAACAACCGCATGATAATACCTGAGTACGGCATTGAGCACAGCTTCCAGACGGGCGAGAACGTCATCGAGTTTGAGCCGGAAAAGCCCGGAAAGTTCGCGTACAGCTGCTGGATGGGCATGATACGCAGCACCATAACCGTCGTCGGCGCCGACTGACGGGCGCCGGGCGGGCGGCCGGCCGCAACAGGCCGCATAGGCCGTAATGTGCCGCAATAGGTTGTAATTCGCCGCAATCGGCTGCAATAGGCGCGGCGGGCGGCGGCGCCGAGGGTTCGGGCCAAGCCGTGCTAGGTAGCGCTAACGCGGCGGGCTAACAGCGGGCGGCGCAAGCCCGCGGCAACTTCGAGAAAGGGATGGTCTATCTATGGCAAGCGCAAAATCCAGCGGTTCGGGCAAACCCGGCGGAGCCAACAAATCCGGCGGTTCCGGCGGTTTCGACGGGGCCAGCAACTCCGGTAGAGCCGGCGGCTCCGGCGGGGGCAACAACTCTGGCCGCTCCGGCAAATCCGGCGCGCCCGGCGGCCCCGGCCGCTCCGAAGCCAAAGGCGGCCGGCAGGGCGGCGCCCGGCGGCAGCCGAATCCGCCGCAGGCTGCGGCGGCCCGCGCGCGGGGCGGCAAGCCCGTCTTTGGCGCCGCCACAAAGGAGGGCCGGATCCTTCTCGGCGTGACCGCCGCCGTTGTCGCGGCCGCCGCCATATTCGCCGTGGCGCTCGCGCTGCGCGGCGGCGCCTGGGGCGGCGGCGGAAACAGCGCGGGCGGCGCCGCAGGGGCGGGCGGCGGCAGCGGCGACGGCGCTGGCGCTGGCACGGGGGCGCTCGCGGCCGCAGTCGCAGTCGCGGATCAGGATCTCGTCATCCCCATCGGCGACATATCCCCGACAGCGAGCTACTATCCCGTGGACATAGACGGCACAAGGCTGGAAGTGCTCGCCGTGCAGGCCCCGGACGGCAGCCTGCGCACGGCGTTCAACACGTGCCAGGTCTGCTACGACTCCGGCCGCGGGTACTACAAGCAGGACGGGAGCGCGCTGGTCTGCCAAAACTGCGGGAACCGCTTCGGCATGGATCAGGTGGAGGTCGCGTCTGGCGGCTGCAACCCGGTGCCGATCTTCCCAGAGAACAAGACGGTCAGCGACACGAGCATAACGATCTCCGCCGAGTATCTGAGCGAGGCCAAGGCCATATTCGCCAACTGGAAGACGGAATATTGAGACAATATTAAATGAGCAATACGCGCAAACAGTCAAATAGGGCGCAGGCAATATATGCGCGATATAGCAAGGCAATATATGGGCAACAATATGCGCAATATAGCAAGGCAATATATATGCAATATAAATGAAAAGGCGGCTACACAATATGGAAAGCCAGGTACTTAGCATAAGAGGCATGACATGCGCGGCGTGCGCGCAGCGGATAGAGAGGGCCGTCCGCAAGCTGGAGGGCATCGGGCAGGCCAGCGTCAACCTCGCCAGCGAGAAGCTGTTCGTCGAATACGACGCGAGCCTGCCGCTGAGCGCCATAAAGGAGGCCGTCACGCGGATCGGCTACGAGGTGGCCGAGAGGGCGGCCCCCGGCAGCGTCACGATCCCCGTGGGCGGCATGACGTGCGCCGCCTGCGCCATGCGCGTCGAAAAGGCCGTGCGCGGGCTGGACGGCGTGACGGGCGCGTCCGTCAACTACGCCACGGAGAAGGCGACGGTCGCATACGACCCGGCAAAGGTGCGGGTTGCGGCCATAAAGGCGGCCATCGAGAAGGCGGGCTACAAGGCGCTGGACGCCTCCAGGGCGAACGCCGCCGACGAGGACAGGGCGCGCAGGCAGAAGGAGATTCGCACGCTCTGGACAAAATTCACGGTGTCGGCCGTATTCGCGCTCCCGCTCCTGTACATCGCGATGGCGCCGATGATCACGGCCGTCAGCCTGCCGTTCCCGCGCTGGCTCGACCCGATGCGATACCCGCTCGTCTACGCGCTGGCCGAGCTGCTGCTCGTGCTCCCCGTGATCGGCGTCGGCTACAGGTTCTACGTCGTCGGGTTCAAGGCGCTGCTGCAGCGCAGCCCGAACATGGACAGCCTCATAGCGGTCGGCACGTCCGCCGCCTTCATTTACAGCGCCTACAACATGCTCCGGATAGCGGCGGGCAGCTTCGGGGCCGCGGAGTCGCTGTATTTTGAGACGGCGGGCGTCATCATCACGCTGATCCTGCTCGGCAAGTCGCTGGAGGCGGTGTCCAAGGGCAGGACGGGCGAGGCCATCAAGAAGCTCATGGGGCTGGCGCCGAAAACCGCTTTCGTGGTGCAGGACGGCGAGGAGAGGGAGATTCCCATCGACGAGGTGGAGATCGGCGACGTCATCGCCGTGCGGCCGGGCGCGAAAATTCCCGTGGACGGCACCGTGACGGAGGGGCACAGCGCGATAGACGAGTCGATGCTGACGGGCGAGAGCATGCCCATCGACAAAAAGGCCGGCGACGCGGTTTACGCGGCGTCGCTGAACACGACCGGGACGCTGCGGTTCCGCGCGGAGAAGGTCGGCGGCGACACGGCGCTCGCGCAGATCATAAAGCTGGTCGAGGACGCGCAGGGCTCAAAGGCGCCGATCGCGCAGCTGGCCGACGTCGTGTCCGGCTACTTCGTGCCGATCGTGTGCGCGATCGCGGCGGCGGCGGCGCTGCTGTGGCTCACGCTCGGCGGCGCGACCGTCGGGTTCGCGCTGACGATCTTCATATCCGTGCTCGTCATCGCCTGCCCGTGCGCCCTCGGTCTGGCCACGCCCACGGCGATCATGGTGGGCACGGGCAAGGGCGCGGAAAAGGGCATACTCATAAAGGGCGGGGAGGCGCTGGAGACGGCGCACAGGATAAACACCGTCGTGCTCGACAAGACGGGCACGATCACGGAGGGCAAGCCGGCTGTCACGGACGTGCTGGCGGCCGGCGGG
>JAISFK010000172.1 GCA_031263625.1 Clostridiales bacterium | reverse complement strand
CGCCCGCTACTTCAGGAATATCGAGGCGTCGCCGAAGCGGTCGGTCGGCTGGCCGTCCGGCGTGATGATGCCCTGCCCGACGAGCCACGCGTCAAACTCCGGGATCGCGCGCTTCCCGTAGAGCAGGCGCAGCGTCTGCGCCTCGTGGTAGCCCGTGCACTGGTAGTTCAGCATGATGTCGTCGCCGTGCGGGATCCCCATCACGTAGTTGCATCCGGCGGCCACGAGCAGCACCGCCAGGTTCTCTATGTCGTTCTGGTCGGCCTTCATGTGGTTCGTGTAGCAGGCGTCGCAGCCCATGGAGATGCCCGTCAGCTTGCCCATGAAGTGATCCTCCAGCCCCGCGCGGATCACCTGCTTCGAGTCGTACAGGTACTCCGGCCCGATGAAGCCGACGACCGTGTTGACGAGGAACGGCTTGTAGTGCTTGGCGAAGCCGTAGCAGCGCGCCTCCATCGTCAGCTGGTCCGCGCCGTGGTGGGCGTCGCTGGAAAGCTCCGAGCCCTGGCCCGTCTCAAAGTACATCACGTTCGGCCCTGTCCCGCAGCCCTGCGAGCGCAGCACGTCGATGGCCTCCTGCAGCGTCGCCCCCGTGAAGCCGAACGCCTCGTTGCCCTTCTCGCTGCCCGCGATGGACTGGAATATGAGGTCGCTGGGCGCGCCGTTCCGCACGGCCTCGATCTGCGTCGTGACGTGGGCCAGCACGCAGCACTGCGTGGGTATGCGCCACTCCTCCTTGAAGTCGTGGAACATGCGCAGTATGCGGGAAACGCTCGCGAGCGAGTCGTCCACGGGGTTCAGCCCGATAACCGCGTCGCCCGCGCCGTATGACAGCCCCTCCATGACCGACGCGAGGATCCCGTCCGGGTCGTCCGTCGGGTGGTTGGGCTGGAGGCGCACCGCGAACGTGCCCCGCCCCCCGATCGTCGTGTTGCAGTGCGCCGTCACCTGCATCTTCTGCGCCCCGTAGATCAGGTCCAGGTTGCTCATGAGCTTGGCCACCGCGGCCACCACCTCGGACGTGAGCCCGCGCGACAGCCGCGCTATGTCGCGCGCGGTCGTCTTCTCGCTCAGTATGTGCTCCCTCAGCTCCGCTATCGTGTAGTTCTTGAACTCGTCGTAAACCCGCTCGTTCACGTCGTCCTGGATGACGCGCGTCACCTCGTCCTGCTCGTATGGGACGGCAGGGCTGTTGCGGATGTCGCTCACGAGCGCGTTCGCCAGGACGGTCTTCGCGGCGACGCGCTCCTGCGCGCTCTCGGCGGCCACGCCCGCCAGCGTGTCGCCCGTCTTCTCCTCGTTGGCTTTCCCCATCAGCTCCTTGACGCTCTTGAATTCATACGTCTTGCCGAATAAAATGGTCTTCAGTTTCAACAGCCATCACTCCTATCCCTGTATATTCCCTGCATATTCCCTATATATCGTCTACATGTTTCATGCATGTTTTTCGCATATTTATATATTCCCCGCATATTCGCGTATGTTTTTGGCATATGCCATGCATATTTCATGCATGTTTTTCGCATATTTTACGCAAAAAGCAGCGTCTTCACGACGACGGGCAGGACGGAGCCCTTTCCGACCGGCTCGCCGATGTCTATGTAGTCCCCGTTGTCCACGCTCACCGAGTCTATGCACACGAGCCGGAACGCCCCCGCCCTAGGCCCATCCACGCGCGCGCGGATCGAGTTGCCCAGCACCTTTGCCATGTCGCTCGCGACGACCACGACGAGGGGCATCCCCCTGTCGAGCATCGGGCGCGCGCCCGCCAGAATCGCGCCCGCCAGGACGCCCACCTCCTTGAAGCCGGGGCTGCGCTTGCCCGCCAGCGATATGGCGGCGGGCTGGAGCTCGCCCTCCAGCCGGAACCAGTCGAGGCCCCTGCGGATCGCGCCCTCGACGGCGGCCGGATCCGCCTCCTCGCCCGGCGGCAGCTTCAGGATCGGGAGGTTTTTTATCGGCAGCGCGTCCGCGTCGTAGTCGATCGTGCTGCCGCTGATCTCCGTGATGTGCGATCCCGCGCCCACGACCGTGGCCCTTATCGTCTCCTCCGGCGCGAACCTGCGCATGGACGACATCGGCCCGGAGTCCCGGATCGCCCTGCCGAGCAGTATGCCTATGTCCCCGTACAGAAAGTCGTCCCGCGCCCCGCCGCCATAGCTTCGGCCGCCATTGCCGGCGCCGCCGCGCTCGTCTCCGCCGCTGGCGGCGCCGCGCGCATCCCCGGCACCGCGCTCGCCGCCGGCACTGCCTCTGGCGTCGCCGCCGCCGCTATCGCCGCTATCGCCGCTATCGCCGCTATTTTCGCCGCTGGCAGTGCCGCCGTCGCCGTAAATGTAGTCCGCCACGCCGCCCGAAAAGCAGATGTTCTCCAGCGGCTCGGCGAGCGCCACGTCCTTGCCCGGCGTCGTGAGGATCCGGGGATAAAACGCCGACTTCACGCGCAGGCCGAGGCTCATCTCCAAAAGCTCCGCCATCCACGCCGCCGCCCGCGCGAGCTCCGCCGGCCCGACGGCGGCGCCCGCCCGGAGCGCCATGCCCTTGCTCTCGCACAGCTCGGCGATCTTGGGCGCGATCCGCGATATCCTGAGCCCGCCCGCCGCGCGCTCCACCTGGATCAGGCGCCCGCCCACGTCCAGGCAGCCCGTCCCCGTCAGGACGCCGTTCTTGAAGGCGGCGAAGTTCGACGTGCCGCCGCCGATGTCGTAGTTCGCGGCCGTCGTGGCGCGCGCCTTGGAAAATGCGTCCGCGCCCGCGCCCCGCGCGGCTATGATGCTCTCGAGATCCGGCCCCGCCGTCGCGACCACGAAGTCCCCGGCAAAGTCGCTCAGGTGGCGCAGCACCTCGCTGGCGTTGCGCTTCCGCGCCGTTTCGCCCGTGATCACGACCGCCCCCGTCCGGATGTCCGGCTTCTTCACGCCGAAGCGCGCGTATTCCGCGGCCACTATGTCGCGGACGGCCCTCATGTCGATCTCGGTCGGCGACAGCAGGGGCGTGAAGCTGATCGGGCTCCGGTAGGCGATCTCCTTTTTGACAATCTCCACGCGCGGCACCGAAAAGGACGAGGACATGTTCTCGATCGTGATGTTCGAGAATACGACCTGGGTCGTCGAAGTCCCTATGTCAATGCCGACGCTCAGCAATACCTCGCGCAGAAAAACTCACCCCCCGCCCGCCGGCCGTTCGCGGCGCGGCGCCTGCCGCCCCGCCCGCCGGCGCATTTCTTGGCGGCCGCGACGCCTCTCGCGCCTGCCGCCCCGCGCCCGGCCGCCTAGGCGCCCCATCCCGGCGCCCTGCCGCCATCTATCCCGCCCGCTGTTTCATTCATATTGCTATAATATCTATTCCGGCGCCCCGCCCATTTATTCCGGCGCCTCCAGGTACTCCGCGAGCGCCCCCACGCCGTCGCCGGTCAGCGCGGACAGCTCGAATATCCTCGCCGCGCCCGCCAGCTCCAAAACCTCGCGCGCCCGCGCTATCTCGCCCGGCCCGTCGGCCAGATCCGTCTTCGACACGATGCCGACGACATCCTTGGGGAAGATCGACGCGATCTGCGGCGGCAGGCAGACCAGCTCGTCCGAGCAGCCCTGCACGAGCCCCACGACGTCCGCGTCGGCGGCCGTGACGATCAGCGCCCTGTACAGGCTGCGCCGCTCGACGTACTCGCCGGGCGTGTCTATGAAAGCGTCCGAGTACGCCACCGCCTGCGTCTTCCTGTACTGGATGACGCCGGACTCAATCCGCTGGATCAGCGTCGTCTTGCCGCAGCCCGTCTTGCCGATCAGTATTATCCGCTTCACGGCCTCAGCTCCTCGTGATCTCGGCCGCGGCGAAGCCCATCCTGCCGGACAGCAGCCCCAGCACGGCTTTCAGCCCCGCCTCGACCGCGGCGACGTCCCCCAGTATGACGAGGGAGCCGGAAAACCTGTCCACGAAGCCGATGGACACGCCGGCGCTCTTTGTCGCGACGTCCGCGGCGATTATGGCCGCCTCCCCCGGCGTGATCGTGAGGATGCCGATGGCGCTCCCCTCGGAAACGCCGCCCGACGAAAAGCCGAGCTTCTTCGAGAGAGCCCGCACGGGGTTGGCGATCACGTGGGCCAGCGTGATCTGCTTGCCCGGCACGTATTCTTGTATCATCCGCTGCTTTTCCTGCTGCAATGCCCACGCCTCCCCTCGCTTAGGCCGCCCGATCTTCGCCCTTGGCCTGTCTCCCTATATCACTATCTGCCAGCCTGGCTTGCCGCCCATGGCCCTTCCTTAGCCGCCGCGCCCCTCGTAAATGTCGGCCAGCAGGCGCAGCGCGTCCTCCTTGCGCACCGGCACGGGGTTCGCCTGCGTCGTTATGTCCCGCAGAACCTGCTCCGCGAGCCTGTCCATGCGCTCGTAGTAGTCCTCGCGCGGTATGCCGTCCTCCTTCAGGCTCGCCGGTATGCCAAACATCGCGCCCAAGTTCCGCACGGCGGCCAGCAGCCGGCCCGCCGCCTCGGCGTCGCCCTCCGCGGCCAGCCCGAAGCCGTGGCCTATGCGCCGGCACATGAGCGCGTAGCGGGCGAGCGCGGCCGGCTGCGGCGCGTACCCCTCCAGCCCCGCGTTGAAGGCGATGGCGTATGGCAGGATGATGCTGTTCGCCTTGCCGTGCGGTATGTGGAACAGGGCGCCGACCGAATGGGCCAGGCCGTGGCAGACGCCGAGCCCGGAGTTGTTGAACGCCAGGCCGGCCATCGTCGAGGCGATCATCATCTGCTCCGGCGCCTGCCCGCCGCTCCCGC
>JAISFK010000504.1 GCA_031263625.1 Clostridiales bacterium | reverse complement strand
GCGCTTTTGCGCGACCTTGTACGCGTGGTTGGCGGCTGCGGGCCATGTCAGGGTCACGGCGTTCGCCGAGCCATGCGCGCTCGCGGCGGGCGCGGTCATGCCCACGACATCGATGCCGGCGCGCAGGCGGATGTCGTCCGAAGCCGCCCCGACCAGCACCTCGCGCTGGCCGGACGCGACGGCCCACTTGTCCTTTGTGCCGTCCGCCCTTGTTATGAGCTCCTCGTCTTTGTCCCAGTACGACAGGGACTGCCTGCCTATGGCGACAGTGGCCGTTCTTGACTCGCCTGGCTCCAGATCCTCGATTCTCGCGAATCCGGCAAGCTGTTTCTCGGCCATCTGGATGCCGGCGGGCGCGTCGGCTTTGCCCAGATAGACCTGGGCCACCTCGCTGCCTTTGACGGGGCCGACGTTCTTCACGGCGAACGTGACGCTGTAGCCCAGATCCGGGCCGCCGCTTTCGGCCACGGAAATGCCCGAGTATTCGAACTCGGCGTAGGACAGGCCGTGCCCGAAGGCGAACAGCGGGGCTATTTTCTCCCTGTCGAACCAGCGGTAGCCGTGGAATATACCCTCGGAGACTGTGTTTGCCGCCACCGGATCGGCGTAGGAATTGGCGATGTCCCCGAATTGCGTGTCGTTGTCGCCTGCGGGGAATGTGATCGGCAGCTTCCCGCTCGGGTTTTCGAGCCCGGCCAGAAGCTGCGCCGTGGCCTTGCCGCCGTCCTGTCCGGGCAGCCACATGTTCAGAACCGCGTCAACGCCGTTTATCCAGTCCATCGAGATCGGCAGGCCGATGTTTGCCACGACGATGACCTGGCTGCCGGCGAGCTTCGCGGAGGCCGCCACGTCGTTGAGCAGGGCCAGCTGGTCCGCCGCCAGCGCCAAAGTCGAGCGCTGGAGCGGGAGCACCGTTCCGTCGGGCTTGTCGCCGGCGCCCAGATCGTGCACAAAAACTATCACTTTGTCGTATGCGCCGGATCCAGCCGCAGCGACGGCGGCGGCCCGCTTGGCGTCGCGCGCGCCGGGCTTGAGCGCCGTCAGGCGCAGTTGCATGTCCTTGGACGCGGACCCAGCCGTGGCCTCTACCGTGATTTTGTAAGCCGCGCCTGCCGCGAGGGTGGCTTTCCTGCTCACCGACGCGATGTTCATGCCCTCGTCCGTGCAGACGACATTGGCTGTCGGCCACGCGGTGTTCGCGTCCTGGAAGCCCATTGTGCCCGCGCCCTGGAAAGGAATCGCCAGATCTTCCGAGCCGTCGTTTATGGATGCCTTTATCGTCCCGCCGATGCCCTGCATGATGAACTCGTAATCGCCGCTCGCGTCCGGCGCGAACCACGCCTCGAGCGTCGCGGTCTGTCCCAGCTCGAGGGCGTTGCCGTCGGCCGAGTTTTTGTATGTCCTGTTGGTCTTTCCGCCGATCGTCCCGGCCGTCAGCTCAATGTTGTTCATTGTGGCGGTCTTGACTGTGAGCGGGCCTTCGCTGACGATCAGGCTCACGCCGGGCAGCGTGAGGCCCGCGTCGCTGAACAGCAGGCCGTCGTCGATTTTGTCGCCGGAGATCTCCAGCCCGGCGAACCCGTCAACCATGCTTGCGCCTTTGATGTCCGCGAGATTCTCGTATGGGCTGGTCATGGCGCCGAGCCATCCGAACGAGGCTTCGGAATAGTGGCCTGTCAGCGTGTGCAGGCCGGTCAGCCCGATGACCGCGATTTTCTCGGACGGCAGGACGGGCAGGGCGCCGCTGGCGTTCTTCAGGAGAACCGCGCCCTTCACGGCCGATTCAAGCGCTATGCGGTTGTTGGCTTCCAAAAGCGAGGCGCGCTCGGCGCCGGTCGTCTCGGGCAGCTCTATCGAGGCGGGCGGGGCGGGGTCGATCGCCGCGGTGCCGTCCGGCAGCACCTCGACAAGCCCGAGGTAGCCTATCTGGCCGATTGCGGCCAGCACATGGCGCACCGCCGCGTCTATGTCGCCCATTGCCAGGTCGCCGCTGTCGATCAATGCCTGGAGGGCGGCGGCGGTGTGGTATCTGCTTGTGCCCATTTCAAGGTCGCCGCCGTTTTTGAGAATCGCCCCTCCGACGTCAAGCGTGCCGCCCCAGTCGGTCATCGTGAGCCCGGAGAATCCCCACATCGAGCGCAGCACGTCGTTCTGTATGTATGCGCTGTTTGCGGCGGGGACGCCGTTGATCATATTGTACGACGACATGATCGCCGACGCGGCCTTCGCCTTCACGATGCTCTCGTAGGGCAGAAGGTAGATCTCGTGCAGGGTCTGCTCGTCGATGACCGAGTCGTCCTGCGGCGGCATCGGCGGCAGGCCCAGCATACCAGTCATGCCGGCGAGAATCGGGTGGTGGAACATCGCCGTGTACACCGCCATGTGCTTCAGCGTGGACATGACATTCTGGCTCTCTATGCCGAGCGACAGGCTTGTGCCGAGCGCCCCCGTCAGGAACGGGTCCTCCCCGAGCGAGTCGCGCGAGCGCATGAAAAACGGGGAGCGCGCGTTGTCGAGCTGTATGCCCAGCTGGACGTTGCCCGCAGTCGCCTTGTTGTCGCTTCCGGTCAGCTCGCCGTATCTGCGCGCCAGCGCCTCGCTGAACGACGACGCGAGGGAGAGCTCGCTGGACGGCGCGGAGGTTTCGAGATCGCTGTTGCTGATGACGCCCTTTGGCCCGTCCCACATGCGCAGAGCGGGAACCCCGAGGCGCGG